>JAMOTM010000044.1 GCA_027002265.1 Aquificota bacterium
GGATATTTACTGTTTTGGTGCTATTTTATATTTTTAAATCTTAAAAATTTCCAAAAAACCCACAATCATATTTATTTATATTTTATTTTATCGTACTTGGGATTTCTAGTAGCTGGATTTTTCGAAAATAATTTTTTAGATGCAGAAGTAAAGTTTGCTACCATGTTTTTTTTAGGTTTTAATTATTTACTTATAAAGCATCCCAAAGTTTTGGAGGATCAATATGAACCCAGCTCTTTTAAATCTTAAGGAATATCCAATGGACTTTTTAATAAAAACAAAAGAAAGATTAAAAAAAGAAGGGAAAAAGATTTATGACTTTGGAGTAGGAGATCCAAGGGAACCTATAGAGGAATTTTTAGTAGACAATTTAAGAAAATATATAACATGTGAAGCTAAATATCCCACTTTAAAAGGACTTCCAGAGTTAAAAGAAGCTATAAGTGAATTTATAAAAAAGCGTTTTAAAGTAGATATAGAAAGCGAAAATATTATTCCAACTTACGGCTCAAAAGAAGCTATTTTTCATTTTCCCCTAGTATTTATAAATTCCTTTGAAGAAAAAAGAGGAGTAGTTTTCTTTTCTCCAGCTTATCCTATATATGAAAGGGGTAGTTTATTTGCAAATGCGAAAGTCTTTAAAATTGTCTTAAAAGAGAAAAATAACTTTTTACCTTCTTTTGATTCAGATATATTTTTCGTAGATGCTCTAAAGGAAAAAGAATATAAAAAAATTAATTTAAGTAAAGAAGAAATACTAAAACAAACAAAAATTATGTTTATAAATTATCCTCATAACCCAACCGGAGCTGGAATAGATAGAAAAACTTTAGAAAATCTTTATGAACTTGCTTTAAAGTATAACTTTATTTTAGCTTCAGACGAATGTTACAGTGAAATATATTTAGGAAAGGAAAAACCTATATCTCTTTTAGAAATAGCAAAAGATAATAACTTTAAAAATATAGTTGTCTTTAATTCTCTTTCTAAAAGAAGCGGATTTACAGGCATTAGAAGTGGTTTTGTAGCTGGAGATAAAGAAGTTATAAGAAATTATCTAAAATGGCGCTCCTCATTCGGAGTAGCTCCCCAAGACTTTGTTCAAAAAGTAAGTATTCTTGCTTGGAAAGATGAAAATCATGTGGAGAAACGTAGAAAAATATTTAAGGAAAAGTATAAACTTTTTAAAGATTTTTTTGAAAGGTATAATATTAAGTATTTTAAAAGTGAGTTTACTTTTTATATTTGGATAAAAATGAATAAAGATTATCTTAATACTTTAATAGAAAATGGAATTATCTTGCAACCTGGAGATTTCATGGGAGAAGGTGGAGAAGGATATGCAAGACTTGCTTTAGTGCCAAGTATAGAAGAGTGCAAAGAAGCTATATCTTTATGGAAAAGTTTAATTGAAAAAGGAGTTTTAAAATGAATTTCTACGATATCGAAAAGAAAATAGATAAAATAGAAGAAAAGTTAAAAATTTTGAAAGAAAGGGAAGATATAGATAAAGAAAAAATAAAACTTATTGAAGAAAAATTTAAAAGAAAAATAGAAAAGTTTTACTCTTCTTTAACTCCCTATCAAAAAGTTTTACTTGCACGGCACCCTAATCGTCCAAAATTTTTAGATTATGTTAATGCTCTTTTTAAAGATTTTGTTGAACTTAAAGGAGATAGATTTTCCGGAGATTGTCAAGCCATTGTATGTGGATTTGGCAAACTTTACATAGAAAAGGAAATTCTTGACTTTTTAAAAGATAAAATAAAATATCCCTGTTTAAATAAAGAAAAAGGATATTTACAAGTGTGTTTAATCGGTCAAGAACGAGGGAAAACCACAAAAGAAAAAATAAAAAGAAATTTTGGAATGCCAAATCCTCAAGGATATAGGAAAGCTCTTAGAGTTATGAAACTAGCAGAAAAACTTGGAAAACCTATTTTAACTTTTATAGATACCCCTGGAGCATTTCCGGGAATAGAAGCTGAAAAGCACTCTCAATCGGAAGCTATTGCAAGAAATCTCTATGAAATGGCAAAACTAAAAGTTCCTATTATAGCTTTAGTTATTGGAGAAGGAGGTTCTGGAGGAGCTTTAGGAATAGGTGTAGCAAATGTTATTTTAATGCTCGAAAACTCTGTATATTCAGTCATTTCTCCGGAAGGGTGCTCGGCTATTTTATTTAAATCTCAAGATAAAGTAGAGGAAGCTGCAAAAGCTTTAAAGTTAACAGCTCAAGACCTATATAATTTAGGCATAATAGATGAAATTATAAAAGAACCCTTGGGAGGTGCTCATAGACATAAAGAGGAACTTTTTAAAAATGTAAAAGAGGTTTTAATTAAATATCTAAAAAATCTTTTAATTATGGAACCCGAAGAAGTAAAAAAACTTAGATACAAAAAATATAGAAATATAGGAAAATTTGAAGAAATTTCTTAAAAGGAGAAAAAATGAAAAAAACAAAAGAAATAAAAATTTTTAGATGGAACGAAGAAGAAAAAGCTTTATACATATTAGATCAAAGAAAGGTTCCCGAAAAATTTGTAGAGGTAAAATGTACAACTCATGAAGATGTAGCTCAAGCCATAGAAAATATGATTGTTAGAGGTGCTTCAGCTATTGCAATATGTGCGGCTTATGGTGTAGCTTTAGGTGCTTTAGAAAGTAAAGATATGGATTTAAATTCCTTTAAACAAAAAATGGAGTTTATTATTCTTAGGCTTGCAGCTACTCGTCCTACAGCTGTTAATTTATTTTGGGCTTTAAATAGAATGAAAAAAATATTACAAATGGGTATGGATGTAAAAAGTATCTGTGAAGCTCTAGAAGCAGAGGCAAAAGCTATGGAATTTGAAGATATTCAAAAAAATAAGGCTATGGGCAAAATTGGAGCTGAGCTTTTGTCAAGTAATGAAAATGTACTTACTCATTGTAATACTGGAAATTTTGCAACTGCGGGATATGGAACTGCGCTTGGAGTTATAAGAACTGCAGTTGATATGGGAAAAAATATATTTGTTTATGTAAGTGAAACTAGGCCTTATCATACAGGAAGCAGATTAACTGGTCTAGAACTTGAAAATTTAAAAATTCCTTATGCTATCATTACAGAAGCTATGACTGGATACTTAATGCAAAAAGGTAAAATTTCTTGCGTTTTAGTAGGAGCCGATAGAATAGCTGCAAATGGAGATATTGCAAGTAAAATAGGAACATATATTTTATCTGTTTTGGCAAAAGAGCATAATATACCATTTTATGTAGTTGCACCAACATGTGCTTTTGATTTAACTTGCCCCTCAGGAGATAAAATTCCTTTAGAAGAAAGAAAAAGAGAAGATATAATTATATGTCCATGTTCTAATTTATTTGAAAAAGAAAAAACTTATTTAGCTCCAAAAAATGCAAAAGCAAAAACTTATTATTTTGATATTACGCCCGCCGAAAATATAACTGCTATAATTACCGAAAAAGGAATTATAGATTCTCCAAATGAGGAAATAATAAAAGATTTTTTTGATAATTTGAACTAATTTTTCTTTTAAGGAGGAAAAATGTATAAAGTAAAATTAATTGTAAAATTAAAAGAAGGTGTTTTAGATCCTGTTGGAAATGCTATATCCTCGGCCTGTAGAACCTTAGGATTTGATAATGTAAAAGAAGTTCATACAGGAAAATATATAGAATTTATTATAGATGCAAATTCAGAAGAAAAGGTGAGGGAAGAAGTTAAAAAACTTGCCGAAAGCTTTTTAGTAAATCCAATAATAGAGGATTATTTTATTTTAGAAATAAAAAAAATATAAAAGAGGAGCGTTATGAAAGCTGCCGTTATCGCTTATCCAGGAAGTAATTGTGAATATGATACCTATTATGTTTTAAATAATGTTTTGAATTTAAAAACTGATCTTATATGGCATACAGAAACAAACCTGAAAGAATATGATTTAATAGTAATTCCCGGAGGATTTTCTTTTGGAGACTATTTAAGAGCAGGAGCTATGGCAAAGATATCTCCGGCATCCTTAGCTCTAATAGAAGAAGCTTATAAGGGAAAATTTATTTTAGGGATTTGTAATGGATTTCAAATTCTAACCGAACTCGGACTTTTACCTGGGGCTTTAATTGTAAATACCTCTTTAAGATTTATTTGTAAGTTTGTAGACTTAGAAGTTATAAATAAAGATACTCCGTTTACACACAAAATAGAAAAAGACGTTATAAAAATTCCCATTGCTCACTTTCAGGGAAATTATTTTATAGATGAAGATAATTTAAAGAAATTAGAAGATAATAAGCAAATCGTTTTAACATATAAAGAAAATCCCAACGGTTCTGTAAAAGATATTGCAGGAATAATAAATGAAAAACAAAATATTTTTGGTCTTATGCCTCATCCAGAAAGGGCTACTGAGAGTATTTTGGGAAGCAGAGATGGATATTATATTTTTGAAAGTGTAATAGAATCTATTAGAAAGTCTTAGATTGTTTATTTAAAATAAATTCTGCTTCAAATTTAAATATTTTTTTTAAAGGTTTAATTTTAAAGCCTACTAACTTATATAAAGTTTTTAAAGAATTTAAGTATTTAAATATATTCTTAGGTGAGTCAGCATATCCCTTTATCTTTAACTTTTTAATATCAAGTTTTAAGTAAGATAAAGAAAGCCTTTCTGGTAAAAATTTTTCTACGATATTTAATATCTCTATATTAATATTTTCGGGAATTTTTTGGTTTTGAATTAATTTAATTTCTTTTTTTAAACTTTTTATTTTTTGATTTATCTTTTTTTCCTTTCTTTTTAAGGAAAGAATTTGGAAATCTAACTTTTTCACTTTTTCTTTTTTGTCTTTAATATGTAAACTAAAGAAGGAAGATTTTAAGAAAAAGAAAAAATATAGGAAAATTATAATAAGAGCAGAAATACAGTCAAGGAAAAGTTTAAATATAAAGCTTTTTTTTGCTCTTTTTTCTCTTTCAGAATATGGTAAAAAATTAAAATTATAGAATTTCAAAGTTTTAAATCCTTCAAATAATATTGATTATATTTTTTAGGGAAATCAATCTCAAAATCTGATTCAAAATTTTGCTTAAGTTTTGAAAAAGAAAAATATTTTTTGTAAATATAAAAAAGTGGAATTCCTTTGAAAAATAAATAAATTTTTGAAAAAGCTTCCAAAAGAAAAGTTTTATCTCGTAAATTTTTATTTTTCTGAAGAACATAAAAAGGAAAAATAGTTGCAATATTTATTTCAAATGTAGAAAATAGTTTCTCTAAATCTTTAGTAGGTAGAGCCCAAAAAATTTTTTTGTTACTTAAAGTATAAGAAGTGTAAATATACTTTTCGCTATCTTCAAAAGATAGATCTAGATCAGAAACAAAAAACTTATATTCTGTGAAAATAAAATATTTAAAAACTGAATTTTTCCTTGGCAGGGAGGAAATATACTTTATTGAATTTTTTAAAAGATAATAAGAAATGTTATTTTTTATTATTTTCAACAGATTTATCCTTTTTCAAAATTTTATCAACTTCTTCTGTAATATCTTTAAAACCTTCAAAATTAGGTTTTTCTCCAACAGGATGCATATCTATATCGTACTTTTTACAATTAGGACATTTATAATAAGATACCCAAAGTTCCTTATCTTGAATAATATCTCTTAGATCACCAGAAGAATTTAAGTTGCGGGATCCTTCATAGGAAAACTCAGAGATATTCCCACAGTAGGGACATTTGCGAAGAGTATTTTTTTTCACTTTTAAACTCCTTAAAGATAAAAAAGTGGCGACCCCGGCGGGATTTGAACCCGCGTTACCGCCGTGAAAGGGCGGTGTCCTAGGCCGGGCTAGACGACGGGGTCACCTTAAAAGCCCTGGCAGCGACCTACTCTCCCGCCCGCTCTCGCGAGCAGTACCATCGGCGCTGGAGGGCTTAGCTTCCGTGTTCGGAATGGGAACGGGCGTTTCCCCTCCGCTATGGCCACCAGGGCTTT
>JAMOTM010000045.1 GCA_027002265.1 Aquificota bacterium
CTTAAGGAAATTAGAAAGAAATATGAAAAATATGATATTAACTTTAAAGGAGTAGATGCAAGAGTATTAGTTCATCAAATTCCTGGAGGAATGATTTCTAATCTTATTTCTCAGTTAAAAGAACAAAATGCAGAAGATAAACTTGATAAAGTTTTAGAAGAAATTCCAAGAGTAAGGGAAGATTTTGGTTATCCACCTTTAGTAACTCCAACTTCCCAAATTGTTGGTACTCAAGCTGTTTTGAATGTTTTAGCTGGAGAAAGATATAAAATGGTAACTAAAGAAACCCGGGATTATATTAAAGGTCTTTATGGAAAACCCCCTGCTCCTATCAAAGAAGAAATTATCAAAAAGATTTTAGGAAATGAAAAACCAATAACTTGTAGGCCAGCTGATCTTCTGGAGCCTGAACTTGAAAAAAGAAAAGAAGAATTAAAGGAATTTTTAGCTAATTTATATGGAAAGAGTAAAGATGAAATAAAAGTTTCATTAAAAGATGTATTATCCTATACCCTTTTCCCAAATGTTGCTAAGGAGTATTTTGAATGGAAATATAAAGTTGAAAAAGGAGAAATTCCACCTATTACTGAAGAAGATCTTCAAGAAAATAGAGAAAAAACCCAAGGAAGTTGCCTTGCACCAACCGAGTTTATTGTAAATGTGCATGGAGAGAATTATCATGTAAAAATAGCTGGTGTAGGTCATAAGCTTGAGGATGGAAGAAGACCTTACTTTATAAAAATTGATGGAAAATTAGAAGAAGTTTTAATTGAGCCTCTTCAAGAAATTGTTCCTACAGATGAAGAAGTAATGCTAAAAAAGGATATAGTAAGCACTTCTAAAAGACCAAAAGCAACTCAACCTGGAGATGTATCTTCTCCAATGCCAGCTAAGGTAGTAGAAATCAAAGTAAAAGAGGGAGATAGGGTAAAAGAAGGTGATACTGTGGCTATTGTAGAAGCTATGAAAATGAGAACCGAAGTTCATGCCCCTATCTCTGGAAAAGTAGAAAAAATTTTTGTAAAACCTGGAGACAATGTAAATCCAGATGAAGCTATTATGAGAATCGTTCCAAATTAACTATTTTGGGGCTTTTTGCCCCTTTTTTTCCAAGTTTTTTCCCTTTCTTTAGAAAGTTTTTCTTTAAGTTCTTTTAAAAGAGCTTTTTGACTTAAGTTTTTCTTCTTTAAAAGACGTTTGTATATAATCTCATCCATACTTTCTATTTCAGGATGATGAGAAAGTAAAATAAAGTATCTACAAGTTTTATCTTGACCTATCCTGTGAATTCTATCTTGAGACTGAGAAAAATCTCCAAAAGAAAAATCATAAGAATAATAAATAACATTTGAAGAAAAATTTTGGAGATTTAAGCCATGACTTCCTTTATGAATTTGAATTAAAAGAACCTGAATATTTTCCTTCTCTAAATTTTTTAAAATATCTTTTAACTTTTTAGAAGATATATTCGTTAAAGTTTTAAAACTTATATTATTTTTCTTTAGAATTTCTTCTAAAATTTCTCTGTCTTTATCATATTTAAAAAATATTATT
>JAMOTM010000046.1 GCA_027002265.1 Aquificota bacterium
ATAGTTAAAGACTTTAATAAGTTTAAAAAAGAAGCCGCGAAGCTTGGAGTTTTTATTAAGGAGTGAATATGGCTGTGGCATATATCGAGCGATACACGTATGAAGATTATAAACACTGGGAAGGTAGGTGGGAGCTGATTGAAGGAATGCCTTATGCAATGGCTCCAATGCCGATTGTAAGACACCAAAAAGTCAGTAATAAAATAGCAAAGCAGCTTGATGAACTTTTAAAAAACTGTCATAAATGCTTTGCAACTTTGCCGGTTGATTGGAAAATAGATGAAAATACGGTAGTCCAACCTGATAATCTGGTAATATGTTATGATGTGGATGATGATGCTGCTTTTATTACAAAAGCTCCAAGTGTTATTTTTGAGGTTTTATCCCCATCAACAGCATTGAAAGATGAAACGATAAAGTTTGATTTATATGAAAGAGAGGGTGTGAAATATTATGTGCTTGTAAACACGGAAGATAAAATTGCAAAGGTCTATGAAAATAAAAATGGAAGATTTGTAAAAAAAGCAGACGCAACACAAGAAAAGGTCAAGTTTGAATTTGAATGCGAATTTGAATTTGATTTTAATAAAATCTGGGTTTAAGGAAATTAAATGAAAGAAAATAAACTGACGTTAATTTATATCGCAATTGCTTATATTTTTGTGTTTGTATTTCATCTGTATTGGTTAAGCTGGGCGGGTAAAATTCCGGAGTTTTACTGGCACGGTCAGCTTATGATAAATAACGTTGACGGTTATTTTTTTGGAAGCGGGGCGCAAAAGATAGTAGATGGGCTTCATCAGTATAATCCGAGGCTTCAAGGTGTATGGCATTACGGAACGGCTGTTATTACTGCGTTTTTAGCTAAATTTTTCCATATTTCAATTGACACTTTAATGCTTTATCTGCCTGCGGTTATAAGCTCACTTGTAGTAATTCCAATTATTTTAATAGGAAAACTTTATAAAAACGAGCTTTGGGGGTTTTTGGCGGCTCTTATAGCGGGAATAGGATGGAGTTATTACAACAGAACGCTTGTTGGATATTACGATACCGATATGTTTGCGGCAATGCTGCCTATGTTTATATTATATTTTATTTTGTATTCCGTTAAAAACAGGGATTTGTTTTTTGCTCTTTTGGCGGGAATTACTGCAATAATTTATCCCTGGGCTTACGATCAGGGATTATCTATTGTATATGCAATGGGAATTATGGCGTTTTTATATCTTTTGGTATTTAATTTAAAAGATGAATTTACTTATAAATTTATTGCACTTCTTTCAATTTCACTTATGGCCGTAAATCCTTTTTTAAGGGTTGTTTTAGTGGTTTTTATCTATTGGATTTTAACTAATAAAAAAATAGAATTTAAATATCTTCAGATTTTAGCGGGAGCTGGTTTTGTATTGTTTTTCTTAACAGGAAATATTTTTGGAATGATTTTATCAAAAATTTTTGCATATTCGACTTCGACTATGTCATATGAGGGACTTAAATTTTTAAACGTTAACAAAACGGTAAGGGAAGCCGGACA
>JAMOTM010000047.1 GCA_027002265.1 Aquificota bacterium
AATTTCTAAGTTCTTCAGCTTGATTTCTATCGTTTATTTCTTGAAATTTAAAAATATATTCATTTTTATGAGGTTTAATATATTCTGGGGTTAAAGAAATTTTCTTTGATCCTTTATAAAATTCAAGCTTTTCTTCCTTTTCTAAAAGCTCTGAAATTTGCCTTTCAAAAATATCACTTTTTGGAGAAATTTTTACTTCCCCTTTTATCCCAAAAGGTGCAGAGATTTTACCAATATAGTAGTGAGTTTTTTCTGAGACATATTTAGATTGTCTTTTTTTATTTAATATATCTTTTAAAGAAATTCCTTTATCTCCTTTTTCTATTATAGGGGCATACTTAGGAGATTTATATTTTTCTTCTTTTTCCTTTTGTTTTTTTTCTTCTAAAGCTTTCTCTTCCAGAAATTCTGAAGCTGACATCCCAATAAACGTCTTTTTAAAATATTTACCCATATGTTTCCCCCTTAAGAAAGATTTTGCTAAGAAAAAAGCAAATTTTCAAAAATTTAAATTTGGTTTAATAAAAACTGATTTATTTAAACTACCTTAATAAATAAATATAAAAAAATTTTCTCAAATTAAAAGCCACAAAAAGCTTTGATGAAGGCATGATATAATAAATTAAATTTTTCTTCTAATAATGTAAAAACTTAAAAAGAGGAAAAAATGGTTTTTATCTTAGGACCTTGTGTTATAGAAAACTTTGAGCTTTTAGATAAAATAGCTAAGGTTATAAATTCTCTACAAAAAAAGTATCCTCAATCTACTTTTATTTTTAAAGCTTCGTTTGATAAAGCAAATCGAACTTCTCTAAAATCTTTTCGAGGTCCTGGTTTAGAACTTGGTCTTTATTATTTAAAGCTAATAAAGGATAAATATAATCTTTTAATTACTACAGATGTTCATGAAAGTTGTCAAATAGAAAAAGTATCAAACGTAGTAGATATTATTCAAATTCCGGCCTTTTTATGTAGACAAACGGATCTTTTAGTAGAAGCTGGTAAGACCAAAAAGATAGTTAATATAAAAAAAGGTCAATTTATGGCTCCTTGGGATATGGAATATGCCTATGAAAAAGCAAAAATAAGTGGAGCTAAGGAAGTTTGGATAACTGAGCGTGGATATATTTTTGGCTACAACAATTTAGTAGTAGACTTTAGAAGTTTTTTAATTATGAAGAAATTTGCAGATAAGGTAATTTTTGATGCAACTCATAGTGTTCAACTTCCAGGTGGAGGTAAAGGAAGATCAAGTGGACAAAGAGAATTTGTATATCCTTTAGCTTTAAGTGCAAGTCTTCATGTAGATGGAATTTTTGCAGAGGTTCATCCAGAACCGGAAAAAGCTTTATCTGATGGTCCAAATATGCTTCATTTAAAGGATCTTGAAAATTTTGTAGAGGATATTGTTAATCTCTCAAATTTTAAACTTAATTTAAATTATTTTAAAGGCGAAAGTAAAAGCTAATAAAATAAATAATATAAACTAAGTTTAAGTCTATGGATAGATTAGTATTTTTTGGATTTTTACTTTTA
>JAMOTM010000048.1 GCA_027002265.1 Aquificota bacterium
AAGAGCTCGAAGTGCAATGGTTCAGCTTATTACAAAAGTTGTAGCTAATAAGATTGAGAGTTTTGGAGCTAAAGAAGTTTTGTTTGGGGCTGGTAAATTTTTGTTGGTAGGTAGTGTTGGATTAGAAAAAGAGCTTAAAAATTTACAGCAAGAGTTTGATGAATGGTTTATAAATAATTATTTCGGACTTGCCGGGCTTATAATTAGCTGGGTAGAGGTTAATAAGAAAGATTTAGAAAATCAAAATTGTAATATAAGAAAAAAACTTAAAAAACTTGCAAATAAAAATGAAACCCAAAAATTAAATAAATTTAGTGAAATTTTACAAGAAAAAGCAGTCTTAACCAATCCAGAAAGTGAGGAGTTAGAACTTTGTGATTTTTGTAAATTAAGAGAAAGTAAAGATGAGGTTTATGAGAAAAAAGTTTGTGATATTTGTAAAAATGAAATAGAACTTGGAAGTATTTTAGCTGATAGTAAGTATAGGTTTTTGAGCTTAGAAAAGATAGAAGGTGGTAAAGAAATTAAAGTTATGGATAAAAAAGTTTGGTTTTTAACTGAAGTTAAAAAAAATGAAGATGTTTTTGATATCACAAATGGTAAAATGGGGAAGTTTCCTAAATGGCCATTGAAGGCTTATGTTCCTGTAAAAGAAGAGAAGGGTAAAAAAGAAATTAAAACATTTGAAGATATTCAAGAAGGTGTGCCGGGTCTTATGGCGTTAAAGGCTGATATTGACGGGCTTGGAGATACATTTAGGAAGTTTTATTTTAATAGCTTTAAAAAATTTAATAGATTAAGCAGAGAAGTTAATTTCTTTTTTGCAAACTATGTGGTTAATTTAATTGAAAAGAAGTATGAGGATATTTATGTGGTATTTGCCGGAGGAGATGATTTATTTGTAATAGGTCCGTATGATGAGATAGTGAAGTTTGCAGTTGATGTAAGAGATAAATTTGTGAGTTTTGCTTTGCAAAAAGCTACTATTTCTATGGGGCTTGTTATGTTTAAGCATACTACCCCAATTCATTTTGTATCTAGCTGGGCTGATGAGGCAGAAAAGAGAGCTAAAAATTTAGATGGAAAGGATGCTATTGATATTTTTGGAATTGCGATGAAATTTGATGAGTTTAAAAAAATAAATACGATGGTTAAATGTATTTTTAAAAAAACAAAACCTTCAAAATCTATGATTTATAAAGTAATTGAGTTAATAGAAATGGCTTGTGGGGTTGATGAGGATATTACTAAAACTGAATGGATTTCTAAGTTTTTTTATTATACGAATAGAAATATAAAAAATAAAGAAAAGTTTTTGGAGCTTGTGCCTTTGATTGAGAAGTATAAAGAAAAAGTTTTGCCAAGTATTTATTTGCAACTTTATAAATTAAGGGAGGATAAAAATGGAAAGAGTTGATTTAAATGAATTGAAAAGGTGTGTTTTGCAAGAAATAAAAGATGGTGATGAGTTGTTAAAAAGAGATTTTAATTCTTTTAATTATAAAAAATTAATGGATTTTTTTGAA
>JAMOTM010000049.1 GCA_027002265.1 Aquificota bacterium
GGTAGAGATACTAAAGGAGAAAAGATAGTTGATAAGAAAATAGAAGAGGTTGCTGTATGGCAAGAAGATTAAAATGTAAATTTTGTGAAAATGAGCCTTATATATATTTAAAAGAGTATAGGCTTTTTTTATGCAAGGAGCATTTTATAAATTGGATAGAAAAGTATGTTCTCGAGACAATAAAAGATTTTAAAATGTTTTCTAAAAATAATAAACTTTTAGTGTGTATATCTGGGGGAAAAGATAGTGTAGCACTTTTAAGTATATTAAAATCTTTAGGTTTTAAAGTTTATCCTTTTTTTATAAATCTTGGAATAGAAAAAAACGATTTTTCGAAAAAATCTTTAAAAGTTGTGGAAAGGGTTTGCAAAATATTAAATTTACCTCTTTATATTTATGATGTGAAAGGTATATTAAATTACTCTCCCTTTGAAATTGCAAAAGCATTAAAAAGAGATGAATTTTGTTCCATATGTGGAACTTTAAAAAGATATGCTATGGAAATGGGAGCAAGATATTTTAATGCAGATGTTATTGTTACAGGTCATAATTTAAATGATGAAACAGAAAATCTTTTATTAAATGTTTTAAATTGGAAATTAACCTATCTTGCCCGTCAAGGTCCTGTTTTAAAAGAGGAAAAGGGGTTTAAAAGAAAGGTAAAACCTCTTTTTAAACTAAAAGAAAAATATCTTTATTTTTATGTAAAGGCAAAAAATCTTCCCTTTTTAGAGGGAAAATGTCCTTACTCTGTGGGGGCTTCTCGGTATATATATAGAAAAGCTTTAAACTTTATAGAAGAAAATATGCCAGGAACCCTTTTGAGATTTTATCTTGAATTTTTAAAAAAAGCAAAACCTATTTTTGAAAATTTATTTAAAAATGAAGAAGAAAAAAAACTTCATCCATGTAAAAGATGTTCTTATCCTACATCTAGGGATGATTATTGCTTAATTTGTTCTTATCTAGATAAAACCAAAGCATTTTTTGAAAAAAGAGTGTCTAAAAAGGAGGATAAATAAAATGAATATAAATAACCTAATAGAAAAAGTTGCAAATTATCTTGACGGAAAAGTAGATAATTTTGATTTTGTTATAGAAAAATCTTTTACTAAATCTATAAATACTAAGGATTTAAAGCTTGAGAAATATGAAGTAAAAGAAAGTATAAATTTTGGAATAAGAGTTATAAAAAATAATAAATTGGGTTTTGCAACAACTAATATAATTGATGAGAAAAATATTTTTGAAACTATAAATAAAGCCATAGAACTTTCAAAATTTTCTGATGAAGATGATTATCCTTTTGCAAAAAAAGAGGAAAACAAGGAATTTAATATAAAACTTTATTATCCCCAAAACGTATCTTTTGAAGAAATGCTAGATTTTGCTTTGGATTTGGAAAAAAATTTAAGGAAAGATAAAAGAATTATAAGTGTAAGAAAATCTGGAGTTGGAATTTCTGAAGAGGAATTTTATTATTTTAACTCTTTAGATAATTTTTATTCTTTAAAATTTTCAAGTGCTTCAAGTAGCGTTCTTGCTATTGGTCAAGGTAAAAAGGATAATCAGTATACTTGGGGATCGGATATAAAAAGAAGTTTTGAATTCTTAAATAAGAAAGAGATTATAAAAGAAGCTCAGGAAAATTTAAATTATCTTTTAGATGGGGAAGAAATAGAAACTCAAAACTTAGATATTGTTCTTTCTGAAGAAATGGTAGAAGAGCTTATTACTGCTTTGGGAAGCTCTTTTTTAGGGAAAAATATTTTAAGAGGGAAATCCCTTTTTAAAGATAAACTTGGAGAAAAGATAGCAAGTGAAAAATTATCTTTGCTTGATAGTCCAATAGAGAAAGAAGGTCTTTCTTCTACACCTTATGATGGAGAAGGTGTAAAGACTTTTAAGAAATTTGTAATAGAAAATGGAATATTAAAAAACTTTATTTTGGATCTATATACGGCAAATAAACTAAATTTAAAAACTACAGGAAATTGCTTTAGGAGTGCAACATCTCTTCCTTCTCCTTCATTTTCTAACTTAATTGTTCTTCCAGGAAAGGCAAGTAAAGATGAACTTTTTAAAGGAAAAGTTCTATATATAATTTCTGCCATGGGTCTTCATACAATTGATCCTATTTCTGGAGATTTTTCCATTGGAGTAGAAGGTGCCTTATTTGAAAATGGAAAACATATAAAAAATGTAAGAGGAGTTACTATTGCAGGTAATGTAAAAGACTTACTTAATAATATTTCTTTAGTTGGAAAAGATATAAAATGGATGGGAAGTTTTGCAGCTCCTAAAATTAGGGTAAGTAATATAAAAATTGCTGGGAAATAAATTTCAAATAATTTTCAAGATAGATGTGTTAAAATATATTATAAAAGGGTAAAACTAAAATTTTTAAGGGTAAAAAAATGATAAGTGCATTTTTTGTAAGTGCAAATACGCTTTCTACGGAAACTCAAGATTTAACTTTAATTTCGGATAATATTGCAAATGTTAATACTATAGGATATAAAGAAAAGACACCAGTTTTTTCTTCTATATTAAATGAAGTAGTAACAAGTAATGCAGGGACTTTGGAAGTTGGAAGTTATGTAGATATTCCTCAAACTTTAAATAATTTTTCTCAAGGAATTTTAATGCAAACAGATCAACCTTTAAATGTTGCTATTACAGGCCCTGGATTTTTTATAGTATCAGATGGTGAAAATTACTATTACACTAGAAATGGAGAATTTAAATTAACTAAAGATGGAGATAAAGTTTATATAACTACACCAGATGGATTAAAAGTTTTAGGAACTTCTGATATAAAAGCTCCTTTAATAGAACTTACTAATTTGTCCCCGATAGAAATTTCTTACGCTTTACCACCAAAAGCTACTACGTATGTTAATTTTTATCAAACAAATTTAGAGGCTGCAGCTCCTATTAAGGTGGATCCTTTTGATCCAAATAATCCTGATAGCTATAACTATTCGGGATCATTTAAAGTTTATGATGCTAAAGGGAATGCTTATAGTGTTGAAGTCTATTTTAAAAAGATAGAAAATGAAAAATGGCAAGTATATTTTGGAAGTGGAGAAACAATATTTAATAAAGATAATCCTATAACTTTGGAATTTGATTCCACTGGGAAACTTATAGCTGTAAATGGTTCACCGTCAACTCAAGTAACTTTGAATTTTGAAAGAATTTTAAATAATCCTGTTAATATTGACTTTAGGGAAGTTACAAGTTGGTCCTATAATTTCACTATGCAAATAGAAACCGATGGTTATCCACTTGGAGAATTAACTTCACTTGGAATTTCAAAAGAAGGAATAATAAATGCAAGTTATTCTAATGGCATTTCAAAAAATATTGCTCGTTTGGCTTTAGCTTATTTTGCAGATGAACAAGCTTTAACAGATATTGGAGGAGCAAGATTTGTAGATATTTTAAAAAATGCTTCTCCAAAGTATTTCCCGGCAGGTTATGTTTCATCTTTACTTCCTCGAGCTCTTGAAGCATCTAACGTAGACTTAGGAAAAGAAATAATAAATTTAATAAAAGCTCAAAGGGTTTATCAAGCAAATGCGAAAGCTTTAACAACATCAGATGAAATGGTGGTAGATGCTTTAGGTTTAAAAAGATAATATTTTTTAGGTTCGTTATGGACATTCAACTTGCTATTGATATAACAAGACAAGCTTTAGAATTAGCTTTGATAATTCTTGCTCCCCCAATTTTAGCTAATTTTATTACAGGTCTTATCTTTTCCATTTTACAAACTGCGACTCAAATAAATGAAATGACATTAACTTTTGTACCTAAAATAATAGCTACTTTAATTGCCCTTTTCATAAGTGGTCCTTGGGCACTTCAAAAACTTGTAGAATTTTATAGGCATATATGTACTCTTATTCCAAATATTATCTATTAATTTAAAATAGTCCACCTTTTTAGTCTATCTTCATTATTTTAAATAACTTTTACTTGAACACTGTTCGCGAATTATGTAAAATATATAAAAAATTTAATAATTGCAATATGAAAATTATAAAATCCTATAAGGAGGTGAAAATGTTTTGTTTTCAATGTCAGGAAGCTGCAAATAATTTTGCTTGTACTAAGCTTGGAATTTGCGGAAAAGATGAAATAGTTTCGGATTTGCAAGATCTTTTAATTTACTCTTTAAAAGGATTAGCTTATGTCCTGAATAAAACTAATTACTTTGATGAAGAAATTGAAAAATTTATACCTTCAGCTTTATTTGCAACTATCACAAACGTTAATTTTGATAAAGACGACATAATTAACTACATAAAAAAAGCAGTTTCTTTAAGGGAAGACATTAAAGAAAAATTTAAGCTAAAAGATAATTTACCAAAGGAAGCATCATGGAGCTATAAAACAGATAAAGATATTATTGATTTTGCTTTGAGTGATGAAGTAAGAATTACAAAGGAAAAAAATGAAGATGTTCGTTCCTTAAAAGAACTTATAACTTACGGACTTAAAGGAATTGGAGCATATTATACTCATGCAAAAAGGCTTGGTTTTGAAAATAAAGAAATTATTAAATTTATAATAAAAGCTTTATCTAATCTTATAACTTTAAAGGATGTAAACAAGCTTTTTGAACTTGCTATGGAGACTGGAAAATATGCTGTTAGTGTTTTGGAACTTTTGGATAAAGCTAATACTTCTCGTTATGGACATCCCGAAATCACAAAGGTTTCCTTAGGTGTTAGAAACAGACCTGGAATTTTAATTAGTGGTCATGATTTAAAAGATTTAGAAGAGCTTTTGGAACAAAGTAAAGATGCAGGAGTAGATATTTATACTCATTGTGAAATGCTTCCGGCTCATTACTATCCATTTTTTAAAAAATATAAACATTTTGCTGGTAATTATGGAGGAGCTTGGCATAAACAGACTGTGGAATTTGAAAAATTTAATGGTCCTATTGTAATGACTACAAATTGCTTAGTTCCACCAAAAGATACTTATAAAGATAGAGTTTATGTTACAAACGAAGTAGGCTTCCCTGGTTTAAAAAGAATTCCTGTAAAACCAGATGGAAAGAAGGATTTTTCTCAAGTTATAGAACATGCAAAAAAATGCAAGCCACCTATGCCTCTTGAAGATGGAGAAATTATTGGAGGCTTTGCACATAATCAAGTTCTATCTTTGGCAGATAAAATTTTGGAAGCAGTAAAGGCTGGAAAAATTAGAAAATTTGTTGTTATGGCTGGTTGTGATGGAAGACATAAGACAAGAGAGTATTATACAGAATTTGCAAAAAAACTTCCAAAAGATACGGTTATTTTAACTTGTGGATGTGCTAAGTTCAGATTTATAAAAGAAAAATTAGGAGATATTGATGGAATCCCAAGAGTTTTGGATGCAGGTCAATGTAATGACAGTTATTCTTTAGTAAGAGTAGCTTTAGCTTTAAAAGATGCGCTTAACTTAAAAGATATTAATGATCTTCCAATAGCTTATAATATTTCTTGGTATGAACAAAAAGCAGTAGCAGTTCTTTTAGCCTTATTATATCTTGGAGTTAAAAATATTATTTTAGGTCCAACCTTACCTGCTTTTCTTTCAGAAAATGTTAAGAAAGTTTTAGCTGAAAAATTTGG
>JAMOTM010000050.1 GCA_027002265.1 Aquificota bacterium
TCTGTAAAGTTTATATTGTTTTTATTTAAAAAATCAATAAATTTATTGTAATTTTCCAAGGTAGTATCGTTTAAAACATACCTTATAGCTTGAGAGTAATAATTTATTTTACTTTTTTCTGTTAAAAAGAAAACTTCTTGGAAAGGTTTATTAAAAAGAGCTCTAAATTGTTTATGTAAAAGAGATGTATTATCTAAGCTCGCAAGTTTATAAATATATCCAAAGCTAAAAAAGATAATACTAAAAGATAAAAATAAAAAAGAAAATTTAACTAAATATTCCTCAAAAATATTTCTTTTTTGGATTAAAGATAATTTAAAAAAGTTTTTATTCTCCTTCAAATTGTTCACAATAAAAAATAAGGGATCTTTTAAAACTTTTATGTCTTTAAAGTTAAAATCCTTAGCTTTTCCACCTATTAAAAATTCCACATTTTCTTTTTTTAGAATTTCTAAAATATCGTCTTTAGATTTATTTAAAAGTAAATATTTTTTAAAATCTACAAGCCTTCCATTCTCAACTTTAAATATATTAAGTTTAGAATTTCCTAAATCACCTAAAATAAAACTACTTTTTTTGTAATTTTTTATAATTTTGGAAAATCCGTTTATAACACCTAGGATATCAAGAAAAACTTTTTCCTCTTCTATTAAATTTTTTAAATTGTCATCCAAAAGACTTTTATCTATAAAAAATATATGATAAGTAAAAAGTTTATCTTCTTTTTCTCTATAAATAAAAACAATAAAATCTAAAACTTCAAATTTAGTTTTTATTTCTGTAAAAATTAACTTTTTTATTTTTTTTATATCTTTATATGGATATTTCCTTTTAAAATAAATTACGTATTTACTAGATAATGCTATTATGTCATAAGATTTTAAAATATCTTTAATATTTTTATTTTTAAAAAAATCCAAGGTAGAAAAAATCTTTTTATCATAAGTTTTTGTTAAATTACTTCCAATATCTAAAGATTTTTTTTTAAAAAACATTACACTTTACTCCTTTAAAAATTCCAAAAGCCATTTTCTATCCCAGCTATCTTTGTAGTAATAAAAAAGAGGAGTAGATTTTTGAAAATATATTTTACCTGTTAGATTATAGGTATTTTCTAAGTCATATATATTTATCTTAAGTAAAAAATAAGAAGGTTTTATTTTTATATAAGGGTAAATCTTCCAAAAAATATCTGAAGGTAGATAATTTTGAAGATTTAAAACATTGCTTATAGGCCTTGCTTTTATAATATTTATAACCTCATCTTTTGTTATTCTATTATCTAAAGAAAGTAAAACTAAAAAAGGGGCTGTATTTATATTTACTTTATCTCCATATAAGGTAATATATTTTATTATTTTTTCATAGTCCTTAGGAAAATATACTTTTAAAAGTTTTTTTAATTCTAAAATTGTTTTTATCTTATTTAAATTAATTTCTCCGCTTTTTATTTTTTCTAAAAAATTATTTTCATCTTCTATATTTAAATTATTTAAAAGATTCTGAAAAGCATTTAAAAAGAAAAGATTATTTTTTAAAGGTAATTTCCCATCCTCGCTATAAATTTTTATATCTAAATTAAGCTCATCTATATTTTGAAAAAAAGTAAAATTTGAAAAAGAGGGTTTTTCTAAAAAACTTCTGTTTTTATTATAAAGATACTTAAAAACTTTTATGATTGAAAAGAATAAATGAGTGCTTTTTTCATAAAGATAAAATTTTCTACCTAAATTTTGATTTAGATTTTCAAAGGTAAGATAAGAAGTAATCATAGTAATAATAAAAGCTATTAAAGATAAAACATATACTAAAACCATAACTTACCTTTAAAAAAGTTTATATTCAGAAAGAACCTTATATATAGGGCCTTGAGAAGTAAGAATACTTTGAAAAAGTTGAAAAGATGTAATTTTAACTTTAAAAAATTCTTTATCTTTATATTTTCTTAAAAGAGATAAAAATTTATTTTTTCTTTTTAATTTTTTTATTCTTAATAAAGTTAAATGCGGGATAAAATCTTGATTTTCTCTTTGAAAAGAATATTTTTCACAAGTTTCCTCCACAAAATTTTTTAAAGGCACAAAATTACCAAAGCCATTTATAAATAAAACTCTTGGATTATTTTCATTGGGAAAACATCCTAAAGATTTAAAGGTAGCTTCAAAAGAATTTATTTTGTGATTATTTAATTCCAGTTTTATTTTTTCTAAAACTTCTTCATCTGTATTTCCCAAAAATTTTAAAGTAATATGAAGATTAGAGCTCTCTACCCATTTTCCAAATATACACTCTTCCTTTTGAATTTCATATTTTAATTTTTCATATCCTGGCCAAATAATTCTTATACCAATAAAAGCCCTTATCATTCCTCAAACTCCATTTTTGGAGCTCTAAAAAGAAATTTATTAATTAAAATTTCTAAAGGTTCTTTTTTATAAGTAAACCTATATAAACTATCTAAAATAGGCATATATAAATTTTCTTTTTTTTTCATTTCATAAACAACTTTTAAAGTAAAAATACCCTCTATTGTATTTTTTCCAAAATATTTTTTTATTGTTTCTTCTTCTGGAAATCTTTTAAATTTTCCTATTAAAACTCCTAAAGAATAATTTCTGGATAAAGAGCTATAAGAGCTTAAAACTAAATCTCCAAGACCAGAAAGACCATCTAAAGTATTTGATTTTCCTCCAAATTTTTCAGCAAAATCCCTCATTTCCTTTAAAGCCCTTGTTATTAAAGCCGCTTTTGCATTTTCCCCAAAATTTAAACCATCACAAATTCCAGCACTAATTGCATAGATATTTTTTAAAGCTCCCCCAACTTCTACTCCTCTTACATCCAAAGATCCATAAAAATGAAGAGGTTCCACTTTAAGCTTAGATATAAGCTCTAGAACAACTTCTTTCTCTTTACCAGCCAAAACTAAATTTGTAGGTTTATTTTCTAAAATAAGCTTTGCAAAACTAGGGCCTGAGAGCACAAAATAAGAAATATTTGGATATAAACCTTTGAAAAGCTCACTTAAAAAAGTTTTATATTTAATATCTATTCCTTTAGAGGCACATATAAAAAATTTAGGGGAAAAACTAAAAGTTTTTAAATATTTCCAGACATCATAACTTACTTGAGTTGGAAGAGCAGATATTACAAGTTTATTTTTTGTTAAAGCGCAAAACTCATCTAAATCATTTATAGGGATAATACTATCTAAATATTTATATCCAGGAGCATAGGTAATATTTTCCCTTTTTTCTTTTATAGCTTCATAGAGATTTTTATCTCTTATCCATTGGTAAACCTTATATTTTTTTCCGAAACTAAAGGCTAAAGCCGTTCCAAAGCGTCCGCTACCCAGTATACCTATTTCCATTTTTTTCCTTTATCTTGAAAACACATAAAGTAAAATTGCTTTATGCGAATGTAGTCGATTTTCAGCTTGGTCAAAAACTACACTATGCAGGCTATCCATAATATCTTTTGTAACTTCTTCTCCCCTATGAGCTGGAAGACAGTGCATAAAAATAAAATCTTTTTTTGCATGTTTTACAAGCTCCTTATTTACTTGATAAGGCTTAAAAATCTCTTTTTCCTTACCTTCCTCTCCCATAGATACCCATACATCTGTATATATAACATCTGCATCTTTTACAGCTTCTATAGGATCATTTGTAATTAAAACCTTACTTCCCGTTTTTTTTGCTCTATTTTCAGCTTCTTTTATATAATTTTCATTTGGTCCATAACCTTTGGGAGTTGCAACAAAGATATCTATTCCCAAGCTTGCACAACCTACCAAAAGAGAATTACAAACATTATTCCCATCTCCTAAATAAGCTACCTTTACATTTTTCTTTCCTTTTTTTTCCAAAATAGTTAAAAGATCAGCTATAGTTTGGCAGGGATGCTCCTCATCCGTTAAAGCATTTATGATAGGAATTTTTATTTCTTTTGAAATTTCCTCCAAAGGTTTTTGTTTAAATGTCCTAATTCCAACTGCATCTGCATATCTTTCTATTACTTTAAAAGTATCTATTAAAGGTTCTCCCCTTCCAAGTTGAGAAGAAGTTTTATCTACTACAGCTGTATTCATTCCTAGCTCTTTTGCCGCAAAATCAAAAGCAAGACGTGTTCTTGTAGAAGGTTTTTCAAAAATAAGAACTAAATTTTTGTCTTTCAAAAGCTTTTCATTTTTATTAAATCTTTTATTCATTTTTAAATAAAAAGACATATTTACAAGCTTTTCTATATCCTTAGAATTAATATCTAAAATAGAAATAAAATGTTTCAATTTTCCTACCTCTTTTTGGGATTTTCAAAATATCATTAGTTTTTTTCATAGTAAAAAAATTAAATAAACTAATAAGATATTTTAACAAAAAGACTATAAAATTATTTCAGTTCCAATACCTTCTTTTGTGAAAATTTCAAGTAAAATACTGTGAGGAATTCTACCATCTATTATATGGGCTTTATTTACACCTTTTTCTAAAGCATCTTTGCAAGAAAGAAGTTTAGGAATCATTCCACCTTTTATAATCCCTTTTTCTATAAAACTTTTTAAAAGTCTTAAAGAAAATTTGGAAATTAAATAGAAATCTTCATCTAAATCTTTTATTTTTAAAATTTCTCTATCTTTATCAAAAATACTATTTTCCTTTACTATGTATCCTTTTTTATTTAAAAATTTAAATATATTTTCTTTATCTTTTCTTTTTAACTTTAAACCTTCTACATCTGTTAATAAAATAAGTTTTCTTGCTGGCAAACTTGCAGCTATTTTTCCGGCCGCAAGATCAGCATTTATATTATAAGAGGTTAAACTTGTCCCTTCTTTATAATCTATCCCTACTCCAATTGGAGCTACAACCGGAATAAATTTATCTTCTATAAGCTTTTTCAAAATATCTGGATTTACTTTGATAACTTCTCCTACATAACCTATATCTCTTAAATTATCTTCTTCATAAGATATCCCAAGCTTATCTAAATACTCTTTAGTTTCAACCTTTTTTACAAAAAGCAAATTTCCGTCTTTTCCGGAAATTCCTACCGCATTTCCTCCATAAATATTAATTAAATTAACAATATCCTTATTTACATAACCACAAAGAACCATTTCTACAATTTTCATAACATCTTTTGTAGTAATTCTTAAACCCGCAAAAAATTCTGTAGAAATCTTAAGTTTTTTTAAAAATTCTGAAATTTGAGGACCACCTCCATGAACAATTATAGGGTTGATGCCTATATACTTAAGCAAAACTATATCTTTAGCAAAAAGAGGCCTTAGCTCTTCATTTGTAAAAGCACTTCCTCCATACTTTATTACAAAAGTTTCTCCATAAAAATTTTTTATATAAGGAAGAGCTTCAAGCAAAACTTTAGCCTTTCCTATTAACTTTTCCAAATTTACACCTCTTTACTTATAATAGATGCTTTATGTTTTTTTGTTTCTCTTTCAAAGAATTTTATTTCTTTTTGTATTAAATTATTTATATTTTCGCTTAATATATTTATTTTAAGTTGCTTTTCTTT
>JAMOTM010000051.1 GCA_027002265.1 Aquificota bacterium
ACCTTTTCCCCAAAATTTTTGACTTTTTCAAGGAAACATATTATACTAGTTTTATAAGTTACGATCTATCAAAATTGAATATGTAAAAAAGATGTAAATATCACTTGCAAATATTTCTATTTATTTTAATTTAAAATTTTATTTTAGATTTTAATTTTGGTTATAAATAACTAAGCTTTATTACTAATTTGTGCGGAATAATATTAAAGTAATAAAAATTTAAATAAAAGTCCTGAAATTTATACAAATAATAATATTTAAACTTAGAAAAATGTTATCAAATATTACTAAAAGACCAATAAGTATGTCAAGGTACAAATTTACAACTTTTTTACAAAATTGCCCATGGCTCACAAGGCCTTCCAGCTTGGTCTTGAAATGCCTGCTTTACTAGGCGGGATTGCAACTTGTCAATATCAAGTGGAGTTGTTACATCACCCGGATAGAATACTTTGCAATCATCTTGAAATGCCTGCTTTACTAGGCGGGATTGCAACAGCTGGCTCGAATGGACTTAAATTCAGAATGAAAGAAAAGCTATTAAAATGAATATCCTAATTTTTTCCAGAAAGGAATTATAGTGATGGTATTTGGAAATTTTAATAATAGATATGTAAATTTAGTTTTAAATTTAAAATAGGTTTATAAAGAAAGGGAATCCGGGTGGAAAACACCCGGAGAGATTATTTTAAAATATCACTTAAGTATTCAACGTTAGGATTTACTTCTATTTCTACCTCACCTTCTAAAACTTCTTTTGCGTGAGGTCCAATTTCTTTTTTTACTATTATTTTCTTTACTCCCTTTTCTAAAGCAAATTGCGCAGCTTTGCTTCCAGCTCCTTTAGATAAGCTATGGCCAGGATTCTCTACAATTTCTACTAGTTTTCTATCTTTTATAATTGCAAAATAGGGTGCTCTTCCGAATTGTTCACATATTTTCGGATTTTCATTTCTTTCCATAACAGGAACTAAGATTCTCATTTTTTTCCTCCATATTTAAAATTTTAAAACTTTATCTTTTATATTTTTGTAAATATTCATAAAATACTTTTTGTATTCACTTTCTATTAAAACTGGAGGTTTTCCCAAAATATCAGCTTCTATTACTTTTTCATCATAGGGAAGTACTCCTAAAAATGTACCTTTTTCCTCCTCAAAAAAATTCTTTATTTTTTCAGAAAGAGGTTTATTTAAATCATATTTATTTATTACAAATCCAAATGATAATTTAAAGTTTTTTATAATTTTTAAGAGTCTTTTACCATCCTCAAAGGAAGTTAAGGTAGGTTCCAAAATTAAAATAACAAAGTTTACTCCACTTATACTTGCTATTACCGAACAACCTATTCCAGCCGCAGAATCTAATATAGTAACATCTTTTTGAAATTCCTTTGCTATCTGCTTTGCATAAGCTACAAGTTTTCCAGTATTTGGACGTCCCGGTAAACTTTCAGCTTTAATAAGTCTTAAGTTTTTATAAATAGTATCTCCAATGTAAACATATCCTGGAATAGTGGGAACAAAACTTATAGCATCAGTTTCACAAAGAATTTTTCCTACTAAACATCCCTCACAAATAGGTTCAATAACTTTTAATTTTCCATTTTCTAATTTTATAGCTTCATATGGACAATTTTTTAAACACTTTAGACATAAAGTACATTTTGACATATCTATTTTTGCGACTTTTTCTCCTAAAAGAGGAAGTTTTTTGTATATTTCTTTATAAGGAAGTAGAATATCTAAATTTGGAGTATCGGCATCTGCATCAATAGCTATAACTTTTTTTTCTTGAGATAAAAGATAAGCCAAACTAGCTGAAAAATTTGATTTTCCTACTCCCCCCTTTCCACTAGCGACTGCTATTTGCATTTTTTACCTCTAAAATAAGATTTATTAATTTTTCAAAAAGTTTTTTTCCGGAAGGATTTAAAACATACGGTTTTTGATTTATATAACTTTCTAAGATTTCTTTTGAATACGGAATCTCTAAAATAATTTCGACATTATACTTTTTGCAAACTTCTTTTATGAGATTTTTATTCCCTAGGTTAGATTTATTTAATATTACATACGTTTTTAAGTTTAAATATTTTGTAATATCTAAAATTCGCTTCAAATCCCTTTTTCCAAAAGGTGTAGGTTCAGTAACTGCAAATACTAAATCTAAATCTTCCAAAGCTTTAAAAACCAAATTTCCAGCCCCTGCTCCTGTGTCAAAAATAATATTTTTAAAATGATTTAAAGCATACTTTTTCGTTTTTAAAAGAAGCTTAAAACCTTTTTCCTCTCCTTCTTTTAATTTTCCTGTAACTAAAGGAAATCCATACTTTATTTTTTTGTTTATATAAATATCCCCAATATATTTTTTATCCTCCAAAATAGCATTAAATTTGCATACAAAAAGACATGCTTTACATCCCGAGCAAAGCTCCTTAAAAACATAAGGTTTTTCCTTTTTAAAATAAATAGCACCATCTTGACACACTTTTTGACACGCTTTACATGAAGTGCATTTTTCTAAATCAAATTTAGGTAAAAAGGTATATTCTTCTATTTTTTCTCCTAAATCTTCATTTAAAAGAATATAATCATTTGGAGCTTCTACATCCAAATCCACTAAAGCAAAGTTTTTTAATAAAATAGCTAAATTTGTACTTACAAAACTTTTTCCGGTTCCTCCTTTTCCACCAGTAATACCTATTTTCATTTTTCCCTCTTTTAAAGTTAGGTATATCTAATATTTTAAAATTATAATATAAGTTTTAAAAAAGTAAAATTTTGTAAAGCTTTAGCAAAAGTTTAAGCTCTTGAAAAAATCTCTCTTTATTAAATAAATTTAGATAGGAACATCATAAAGTAGAGGGAGGGAAAAATTGAAAATCCTTTCTTCTATATTTTATTTAAATTTATATAACAACTATAATAATGAGAAAAACTTTATAAATGTTTCCCAGACAAAAGATATAGATTATTCTAAGGAAGTAAATAAATTAAATAATTCAAACAATTTTTTTACTAGGAATGATTTAAATACAGAAAATCAAAAGCTTCAAAAACTAAAGGAGATTGATAATAAAGTTAAAGCTCACGAGGAAGCTCATTATATAACAGGGTCACCCTATACTTCTTATCCAAAATATAATTACATTAAGGGCCCAGATGGAGGATATTATGCAATTTCAGGAGAGGTAAATATAGATACTTCTCCCGAAAACAATCCTAAAAAAACTATTAAAAAAATGGAAAAAGTTATAAAAGCCGCTTTAGCTCCAAGTGATCCATCTTCAAAAGATTTACAAGTAGCTATGAAAGCTAAAAGAGAACTTGAAAAGGCAAAGTTAGAACTGGAAAAGCAAAAATATTCTGAAAATTCCTATAAAGTATAGAAAATTTGATATAATCCTTTTTAAAAGCATTATCTGGAGGAAAATTATGATTCGGGCCCTTTATACAGCTGCCTCCGGAATGGTAGCTCAACAATTAAATTTAGATACAATAACTAATAATATGGCAAACGCAAATACTGTTGGATATAAACGTTCAAGAGCAGAATTTGAAGATTTAATGTATCAAACTATTGTAGATCCTGGAACAATGTCCTCAGATGAAACCCAAATTCCAACTGGAATTCAAATTGGACTAGGAGTAAAACTAGCAGATGTAACTAAAATCTTTACTCAAGGAGATCTAATACAAGGTAAAGACGGAAGTAATGGACAATTTCCAGATTTAGCTATTGTAGGACCAGGATTTTTTAAAATTCAATTACCCGGAGGAGCTGTAGCATATACAAGGGCTGGAAATTTCCAATTAGATGGCCAAGGTTTTGTAGTTACCCCAAATGGATATAAACTTTATCCTCCTATTCAAATTACAGATCCTCAAACTATAAGAAGTATATCTGTTTCTGAAGATGGAAAGATATATATAGAAAGAAAAATAGGAAACAATTATTCTCTAGAGCAAGTTGGTCAAATTCCACTTTATAAATTTATAAACCCAGCTGGATTAAAATCTATTGGAAACAATCTTTTTGTAGAATCCCCAGCTTCTGGCCCGGCTATAGAAGGATTTCCATCTAGTGATGGTTTTGGGAAAATAGTTCAAGGAAAATTAGAAAGAGCAAATGTAAATATAGTGGAAGAAATGGTAAATCTAATAGTAGCTCAAAGAGCATATGAAATGAACTCTAAAGGAGTTCAAGCTGCAGATGATATGTTAAGAGAGGCAGCTACCTTAAAACGTTAAAATGAATAAAGTAGCTCTTTTATTTTCAACTGGATTAGATAGTATCCTTGCTTATTATACTTTAAAAAATAAGGGTTTTGAAGTTATCCCGGTTCATTTTAAAACTTGTTTTTTTGGAAAAAGTAAAAAGGAATTAAAAGATTATGAAGAGCTTTTAAAAACTGACATAAAAGTTTTTGACATAACAAAAGATTTTATAAAAGTTTTAAAAAATCCAAAATTTGGTTATGGAAAAAATTTAAATCCTTGCTTAGATTGTAAAATTTTAATGTTTAAAAAGTTAAAAGAACTATTCCCTCCTGAAAAGTATATTCTTGCGTCTGGGGAAGTTTTAGGTCAAAGACCATTTTCTCAACACAAAGATGCTTTTTCTATTATAGAAAGAGAAGCAAATTTAAAAAGATTAATCTTTAGACCTCTAAGTGCAAAGCTTTTACCTCCAACCTTATATGAGGAAAAAGGTATTTTGAAAAAAGAAGATTTTTTTGATATTAAAGGAAGAAGTAGAAAAAAACAAGAAGAGCTTATAAAGTTTTTTAATTTAGATAAAGAAAAACTTCCTCAACCTGCTGGTGGATGCCTACTTACGGATCCAGGTTTTGCAAAAAAAGTAAAGATATTTTTAGAAAAAGATATATTAGATAAGGAAACTTGTAAATTTTTAAAAGTTGGTAAAGTAATAGATTATAAAGATTTAGTTTGCATTCTTTCTAGAAATTATGAAGAAAATTTACTTTTAACATCCTTAAAAAGAGAAAAGGATCTTTTAATTATTCCAAAATTTAAAGGTGGCCGCTTACTTATTATAGATGGAAAAAATAAAAAATTAGATTTAGAAACTTTAAAAGAACTCTCCAAATTTATAATAGAAAAAACTCGTCATGCTCCTCAAGATGCTCTTGAAAATTTTGAGAAATATTTTGAACTTGTTTAATTCAAAATTATTTTTTTATTTAGCTTCCTTAAATGTTTTAACCTGAAATTTTTAGATAGTATAAAATACTTCAAAACTAAAAATTAAATTGTCTGTAAGGAGGCAAAGAAAAAATGAATTTTAAAAAAATAGAGGAAAAATGGCAAAAAATTTGGGAAGAAAATAAAGTATATAAAACTGAAAGAGATGAAAATAAAGAGAAATTTTATGTTTTAGAAATGTTTCCTTACCCAAGTGGAAGAATTCATATGGGTCATGTAAGAAATTACACAATTGGAGATGTAGTTGCTCGTT
>JAMOTM010000052.1 GCA_027002265.1 Aquificota bacterium
CCTGGTGGCCATAGCGGAGGGGAAACGCCCGTTCCCATTCCGAACACGGAAGCTAAGCCCTCCAGCGCCGATGGTACTGCTCGCGAGAGCGGGCGGGAGAGTAGGTCGCTGCCAGGGCTTTTTTTTATTTTTGTATTTCCAAAATGCATCCTTCCCAATTATTCTTAGATATTTTTTCTAAAATTTTAAATTTGCTATACTTTTCTATTTCATTAAAAACTTTGCTAAGTTCTCCCTTTAAAAGTCCAGATAAAATTAAATATTTTTTTGTACGTTTCACTAAATATTTTAAAATTGGAAACATATGTTGTAATTCTATATTACAAACTACAAAATCAAATTTTTCTTCTATGTCCTTAGCTGATCCTATAAAAAGTTTTATATCTTCTTTTTTTAAACCATTTAAAATTAAATTTTCGTAAAAATTTTCTTTAATACTTTCATCTATATCACAGGCCACTACTTGTGCGCCTATTTTTTTTGCCAAGATGGATAATATTCCACTTCCGGTTCCTACATCTAAAAAAGTTTGATTAGGAAGTAAATATTTATAAATAAGTTTCATAGCTATTTGAGTACTTTCATGAGTTCCGGTTCCAAAGGCTAAGGCCGGATTTATATATATTTTTAAGCCAGGTCTTTTTGTTTTTTTCCAAGGAGGAAGAACATAAAGTCCTTCACAAATTTTTGTTATCTTAAAAAATTTTTTCCAATTTTCATTCCAATTTTGATGAAAAAAAAATTCAAAGGAAAATTTAATTCCCTCTTGCTTTAATAAGTTAAAAACTTTCTCTTTAATATCTTCTTCATATGGAAAGTAAATCCATAAGGTTTTTTCAAAAGATTTAAATCCTAAAGGAGAAAAATTTAAAAATTTTGCTATTAAATCTTCTTCCTCTATTTCATTTTTAAAAGGCACACTTATACAAAAGTACTTTTTAGGAGTGTTCGTGATGGCCATGACCCTCCTCACATATATCTTCAAAACTTAACTCTTTTAATTTTCCTTCTAAAAACGCACTTAATGCATCCTCAAAAAATTTAATATTTTCTGGAACTTTATAAATCTTAACGCCCGAGCTTCTTAAAGCCTCAAATGCTCCAGGTCCTAAATTTTTTACTAAAACTACATCTATTCCTAAATTATGTACTAAAGATACAAAAAATCTACCTTTTCCTCTTTCTGGAAGTTCAGTATCTAAAAGATATATTTCATCTTTTTCTGAATCATAAATAGCAAAATTTTCCGCTCTTCCAAAATGAGGAGATACAATAAGTTTTTGTTTTCCTTCAATATTAGCTAGAACTACAGGTGCCGCTATCTTCATAATTTCTCCTCCAAATTAAGTTAGAATTATCTAACAGTTATTATATACCTATTTTTTTATCTGTCAAAAATTTAGAAACATTTGAGAAATGAAGTTTAGCTATATACTTTAATTTATCTTTTTCAAAAGAGGATAAAATTTCTTTTATTTTTTTGTGAGAACTCCCAAGGGGAAGAAAAGAAAGTTTAAATTCTTTTTTTAATTTTTCAATTTCCACTAAAAAGGCACCTTTTGCAAGAACAGAAGCTAAGGCTACTTCCAAATATTTTTCGGCTTTTGGAATAGCCCTAAAAGTTATATTTATCTTATATTTTTTTTCTATTTTTTCAAAAAAAGGTATAAATATTTCTTTTAACTTTTTTGGGAGTCTGTAAGCATCTAAAGTAACTAAAACTTTTTTACTTTCAAAAAGTTTTTTATATTTTTCAAAAAAATCCATAAAAAGCGTTTTATAAAGATTATCTAAAATTATCAAAGAATTCTTTTGTTTTTCAAAAAAAGAATTATATAAAAAAGGATTTAGATATTTTATTTTATATGGGAAGTTTATATATTTTATTTTTTTTAAAATTTCAAAAATATTCTTTTTTTTCAGAAGCTTACTATCCGAAATAGATAAGCTTAAAAAGCTTAGAAAAATATCTTTATTTAAAGCTGCACAAGCAACAACCAAGCCCCCAAAGGTATCACCTTTTCCAGCTTCATCAGCTCCTATAGCATAGTCGTACTTTTTGTAATAATCAGGAATTAGTAAGTCTTTTAAATTTTCTAAAATCTTTTCAAATATTTTTTCGTCCTTTAGTTCAAATAAAACCTTTTTTGTTTTATAGAAAATAACTTTTCCTTTATCACCTTTTAAAATAAATAAGACATAGCTTTCCTTTTTATTCTCTTCCTGAGGAAAAAATCTTTTTAGATTTTCCTTAAAAATATTTAAAAAACTCTCATCTATTTCTAAATAAGATAAGTTTAACACTTTAACTATCATTTAAATCCTCTAAAAAGCATTTTAAACATATTTTTCATTTTCTTTTGTTGTTTCTTTTGCTCTTTTTCTTGAAGTGCTTTATATCTTTTTGCTTGAAACTTTAGTTGAGCATAAGTTTTTAAAAGCTCTTTTACTTCTTTTTCTGAAGTACCACTTCCTTTAGCTACTCTTTTTATACGTGAAGTATTTTTAAAAAGAGTATGATTTTTTCTTTCTTTATCCGTCATAGAATTTATTATAGCTATCCAATGTTTAATTTTTTTTTCATCAAATTTGGAAGTAAGTTGAAAAATAGGTAAATTTATATAGTAAAAAATTAGATTTGGATCTATACTAAGTCTTAAAATAAGTTCATCTTTAAGGTCATATAAAGTATATTCTCCTTCCAAAAGTTTATTATAAAGGGTAAAAAGATAATTGGGATCTAGTTTAAAAAGTTCATTTAAGGATTTTTCTAAATCTATACCTTCTAAAATTCTTTGGGTCCAAATATCTGCATTAAATTCTCTTAAGGTATCTATTTTTTCACCTTCCGAGACAAAATAAATAGGAGCATTTAAAATATATTTTGCAGATAAAATAGAAGCTCCTTTTGTATCTGAATCAGCTTTCGTTAGAACAAGTCCTGTAATAGGAATATACTTTTTAAAAGCTTTTGAAAGTTCCAAAGCTTCTTGACCCATTAAACTATCTATAACTAGCAAACTTTCTTCAGGCTTTAACTTTTCGTATATAAAGGAAATTTCTTTTAAAAGATCTTCATCCACATAGGAACGCCCAGCCGTATCCACTAAAATAATGTCATAGTCTTTTTTCTTTTCATTAATAAGCTTTAAAATATTTTCTAAATTTTCCTTTTTTCCTAAAAATAAGAAATCTATATTTTTTATATCTTTCTCAAGAATACCTTTTTCTATATATGTTTTTAATTGTTCAAAGGCAGCCGGCCTTCTATAATCTAAAGATACTACTAAAACTTTTTTTCCTTTTTTTAAAAAATACTTTGCAAGTTTCCCGGTAAAAGTGGTTTTACCACTTCCTTGAAGTCCTAAAATTAAAAAAATTCCTTTATCTTTTATAATTTTTTTGCTTTCTAGAAATTTTTTTATTTTTTCATAAAGAAGATAATAAAGATAACTAACTCCCGAAAATCCTGGAGGAATATTTTTTAGATCATTTTTCAAAGCTTCAAAAAGTTTTTCTATAACTTCATAAGGAACATCAACATCTATTAAATATCCTTTTAAAGATTCAAAAGCTTTTTCCAAATTTTCTTTGTCTACTCTTCCTTGCTTGACAAAGAAAGATAAAAAATTTTTAAAACCTTTTGTAATTTCCATCTTAATCAAACTCCTGTAAAAATTTTTAACTTTAAGGTCCCGAATTTACATTTGGTAAATTTATAAGAGGTTTATTAGATTTATTTTTAAACATATTTGGAAAGTCTAAGTTTATATAAAGTTCAACTCTAGAATTTCTTTGTTTTAAAATAACGTTTCTTCCCTTATAAAGAGGATTTAACGAATCTAAGCCTACCGCAGCAAGTTTTTTCCCGGGAACTCCCAAAAACTGAAGATATTTAACTACGCTACATGCTCTTCTTACAGACAGATCCCAGCTATCTCTTATAGCTGGGGTTGGATTGTCTGGTTCATCTTTATCTGCATAACCTACTACCATAATCATATAATTTTTTAACTTCATTTCCTTTAAAACATCCACAACTTTTGTAAGAGCTTTTTGGAATTCTGGCAGCAGTGTATAATCATTTCTTTTAAACGTAATAGGTTTAAAAAATCTTATAAGAACGTATTTTTTTGAAGCTACGATTTGATATCTACCTGGAATAAGAATTCTTTGAAGTTTTTCCTGCATCTTTTGAGCAACTTGATCATAAATTGGTAAAACTATAGGAGGAATAAAGGAAATTTTCTTTGGATAGTTGTATTTCATACCTTTAAAATAAGAAATCCATTGTATAAATTTTTTAACATCTATAGTACTCATGGAAAAAAGTAAAATAAAAAAAGTTAATAAAAGAGACATTAAATCTCCAAATGATGTTAGCCACGCTGGAAATCCTTTGCACTCTTCTTGTTTTTTCTTCGGCATATTAAAGTCCTCTTATAAGCTATTTAAAACGAATAGTAAATTCTACTCTTCTATTTAATTTTCTATGCTCTGGAGTATCATTTGGGGCTATTGGATGATAAGGACCAAAACCTGCTGCAGAAAGTTTATCTAATGGATATCCCCATTTTAAAAAGAGTCTTAGAACACTTACAGCTCTTGCTGCAGAAAGCTCCCAATTAGTTGGATAAAGAAAAGCACATGTTTTTGGTTTAGAGTTATCTGTGTGCCCTGAGATTAATAAAGGAACATTATACTTTTTAAGTTTTTCCTCTAAATATTTTATAGCTGGTATTACTTTTGATTTTACTTCAACAGAACATGGATCAAACATATCGTCTGCTAAAATTCTTATAGTAATATAGTCTCCGCCATCTACAACTTGAGCTTTAAGTCCAGATTTTTTTAAAAATTTCTTTACTTCATTTAAAACCTTTTTTATTTCTTTTTTCTTAAATTTCGGGTAAGCTTTTGGAAAAGGACTAAATTTCATACCTTCAGGTAACGTACCACTTCTAAGAACTGAAGGTCCTTTGAAAACTGTAAGTAAACTTTTTAAAACTAAAACAAATTTTTGAATGTTTATAGTACTCATAGAGAAAAGCAAAATAAAAAAAGTTAAAAGTAAAGACATTAAATCCCCAAATGATGTTAACCACGCGGGGAAACCTTTACATTCTTCCTTTTTCTTCTTTGGCATCTTTAAATTCCAATTTTTAAATTATAAAATTTTATTATTCTGGCTTAGCATTTAAAATAGTATCTTCAAGGTAAGAACGTAAAATTTGTTCAATAACTTTTGGATTTTCTCCTTTTGCAATAAATTGCACACCGGTATATATAATTTCCTTATTTCTTAAATCTTTATTTTTAAAAATTTTTAACTTTTTAGCAATAGGACCTGCAAAAACGTTTGCTAAAACTGCTCCATACAAAGTTGTTAGTAACGCTACTGCCATACCAGGACCAATAGCAGATGGATCATTTAAGTTATTAAGCATTTGGACAAGTCCAATTAAAGTACCAATCATACCAAACGCTGGGAAATAATCAGTTGCGTGTTCCCAAACTCTAACTTCGGTTTCTAAATATTCATCTAGAACTGTATACATATTATCCATAACAAGTTTTATAGTATCTAGCTCAACTCCGTCTATAAGCATACGCATAGCTATTCCAAGGTAAGGATCTATAGCATAATATTTATCTATATCTGCTTCTAAAGCTAAAATACCTTCTTTTCTTGCTCGAGTTGCAATTTCTACCATAACTTGGATAATTTCTTCAGGATCTTTTACGGGGGGATTAAAGGCTTTTACAGCAGCTTTTAAACCCCTTACAAAATCTGGGAGGGGATTGGATGCAAGGGTAGCCATAAGTCCTCCACCGACCGTAATTAAAATAGATGGGACATCAATAAATGCACCAAAACTCCCTCCCATTGCAATTGAACCAACAATTAAACCAAAAGCACCTAGAAGACCAACAACTGTTCCTATTTCAGCCATGAGTAAAACCCCAATTTAAAATGTTAAAATTTTTTCTTAATTGTATCAAAGCTTTAAAGGGGAAATTATGGAATCACTTTTTGTTTATTTATTTTTTATTTTTATCGGTTTTGTTTTAGGTTTTATAATAGCTTTTATAGGATATAAAAGAAAATTTAATTATTATTTAGAAAAATTTAAAACTTCTTTAAAAAGAATTGGAGAGGATTTTCGAAAAAATCAAGAGGGAATTTTCAAAGCTTTAGATTATATTAAAGAAGGTATTATATTTTTAGATAAAAAAAATCATCTTATATATGTAAATCAGGAAGCTAAAAAACTTTTAAGTATTCCGGAAAATTATAAAGGAAAACCCGCGTATGAAGTTATAAGTAATTTTGATATTCTTTGTGCTTTAAATAGACATGCAGATAATCAGGAAAAAATTTTTGAAATAAATAATAAACGTTTTTTAATTACATTTTTAAATTTTCCAAAAAATAAATGTTTAATTTTTCATAATTTGTCTTTGGAAAAATCTTTAAAAGAATTAAAAAAAGATTTTATATCTAATATTTCCCATGAATTTAAAACTCCTCTTGCTACTTTAAAAGTTATTTTAGAAACTATAAAAGATGAGTACAAAAAAGATGATCATTTAAATTATTTTATAAATAAAGCTTTAAGACAAATTAAAAATATGGAGAATTTAGTTAGAGATATTTTAACTTTGGCTGAACTTGAAGATGAAAATTTTGAAGTAAAGAAGGTTAATTTTAGTTTAAAGGATATGATAGAAAGCATTTTAAATGAACTTGAAGTAGAGATTTTGAGAAAAAATATTAAAGTAAATATAAATGTTCCAGATATTACAATTAAAACAAGCGACCGACTTATGTATTATGCTTTAAAAAATTTAATAGATAATGCTATCAAATATAATAAGAAAAATGGAAAAATTGATATTAATTTAAAACTTTTAGATGATTTTATACTTCTTGAAATAAAGGATACGGGAATAGGTATTCCAAAAAGAGCTTTGCCCTTTATATTTGAAAGATTCTATAGAGTAGAAAAATCTCGATCTCGTGAGCTTGGGGGTACAGGTCTAGGTTTATCTATAGTAAAATTAGCTATTGACAAAATTAATGGAAATATAGAGGTAGAAAGTGAGCAAAATAAAGGGACTAGTTTTTCTATTTATCTGCCTAAATCTATCCTTTGCTCAAAATTTAAAAATAGTAGGCACTAAAACTATAGATAATGAAACTATAAAAAGTATTTTTTCTTTAAAGGATTTTGATACTTCTATAAAAAATCTTTTTAAATTAAAGGCATTTGCAAAGATAGAACTTATAAAAAATGATAAAGATAATTTCACATTAAGTTTACTTGAATATCCAAAAATCACAGGAATAAAAATAGAAGGAAATAAAAATGTTTCAAAAGATAGCATTTTAGAATTTATTTTTCCAAATTACAAATCCTCTCAAGATATAGAATCCTTGGAAGAAGATAAATTTCCAAAAGCCTTTTATCTATCTCTTTCTAAAGCAAAGGAGATAAAAGAAAAAATTAAAGAGCTTTATAAAAAGGAAGGTTTTCCAAATCCGAAAATTGAATTTTTTTTAATTTCTAAAAGGGATAAAACTTATACTCTTTTAATAAAAATAAAAGAAGGGAAAAAATTTTGGATTAAAAACATATTCATTAAGGGAAATAAAGCTTTAAGTGAGCGAGATATAAAAAAAGTTTTAGTAAGTAAAGATCAGGCTATACTTCTTTTTCGTTTTCATCCCCCTTTAATTAGGGAAAATTTAAAAAAAGATATTCAAAATATTGTAAAACTTTATAAATCAAAAGGTTATTTAGAAGTAAAGGTTAAAGATAAACCTATTTTAAACTGCTCTAAAGATGGAGCTTGTAATATTACATATGTAATAGAAAAAGAAGGGCCTCAATATAAATTTGGAAAGATTGAAATTATAGGAGCAAAATATTTTATTCCAAAAGAAATTTTAAAAAAGGTAAAAGCTTTAAGAGAGGGAAAACCTTTCAATGCTGAAGCTTTAGAAGAAATAAAATATCATATTACTAAATTTTATTATGAAAAAGGCTTTTATAATGCAAAAGTTATTATAAAAACAGATGTAGATAAAAAGAAAAAACTTGTAAATGTAAAAATAATATGTAATCCCGGAAAAAGGTATTTTATTAATAGAATAAAAATAAAGGGAAATTATGAAACTAGAGATTGGACCTTAAGAAGAGAACTTGACTTAAAAGAAAAAGACATATTTGTTCCAGAATCTCTTTCAAGAAGCATAAGAAGACTCTATGCATTAGGATTTATAGCTCGGGTTAATCCGGATATAAAACCTGTGGACAACTCAACTTTAAATATAACTTTGAAGGTAAAAGAAAGAGCTTTTGGAAATTTAAGAATAGGAGCTGCTTGGAATTCCTTAAATGGAATTTTTGCCAGAGCAAGTGTAAGCAGAGCCAATTTAAAAGGAACAGGAGATACAGTTAATTTTTCTGTAGAAGTTGGTAAAAATATTTTATGTTTTGATGTCAAATATAAGCATTACTATCTTTTTGATAAACCCATAAATGCAATTTTTAATGTATATCACACAAAAGATGTATATACAGATTACACTTCTATAAAAACGGGAGGTTCTGTATCTTTTGAAGAAAGATATAAAAAGGACTTTTATTTTACTCAAAAATTTACTTTAACAAGAAATAAAATAAAAGATTCCACAGATCCGGATATTGAAAATAGTACAAATACATATTTTATTTTCACCCCTGGAGGAAAATACAATACCTTAGATAATCCATTTTTACCTCATAGAGGTAGTTTTATAAAAAGCTACTTAAATATTGGATATGACTTTTCGAATTCTACTTCACCTTGGTTTTCTAGTTTTAATTTTGAATTTATTAAATATTTTAATTTAAATGATTATACTTATAACCTGGATTTACCTATAACGTTTTTAGAAAAATTCTTAGCTGGAATATGTACAAGTAATACGCCTGTAGATTACAAATATCATCTTGGAGGTGATTACACAATAAGGGGATACGACTACGAGGAAATTGGAATTTATAACAAAATGTGGGTAAATACTTTTGAGGTAGGTTACGATTTTGCAAAAAGTTTTAGGGCAGCTTTATTTTTGGATTTAGGAGGATATAATTTAAAAACTATATATGGTGGATATGGATTTGGATTTAGAATGCTTTCTCCTTTAGGTCCCATTCGTTTTGATTTTGCTTGGAAATTAAAGCCTATTGAAGGAAAAAGCAACTTTAATTTTCATTTTGGGGTAAGTTCATATTTTTAAAAACTTAAAATATGAGGAAAAATATGTTAAATATAGAAACATTGACAAAAGAATTAAACCTAAAATATATAGGAAAAAACAGGAAAGTAGAAAAATTTTTGCCTTTAGAAGAGGCAACGGAAAAGGATATTTCTCTTTTAATAGATGAAAAATATCTAAAAGATTTTAAAAATACAAAAGCAAAATCTTTTTTTATTTTAAAAAAAATTTATGAAAATCTTGATGACAATTTAAAACAGGATAAAACTTTTGTTTTTTTAGAAAATAAACTTCAGCTTATAGATATTCTTTCTTACTTTTATAGAAAAAAACTTGAAAGCGTAAAAAATAAACCTTCTCGAATTTCAAAAACAGCTAAAATCGGAGAAAATGTTTATATCGGAAAGGGAGTTATTATAGAGGATAATGTACATATTTATCCTAATGTTTATATTGGAGATGGAGTTTACATTGATAAAAATACCGTTATTTATCCAAATGTGTTTATTGGAAACTTTACAAAAATTGGAAAAAATGTAACTGTTCATGCTGGAAGTGTTATAGGAAAGGAAGGTTTTGGATTTCTAGAAAATAAAGTAAAGCTTCCTCATATTGGAGAAGTTATCATAAAAAATAATGTTCATATTGGAGCAAATGTTTGTATAGATAGAGGAACTTTAGGGTATACTTTGATTGAAGAAAATGTAAAAATAGATAATTTGGTTCAAATTGCCCATAATGTAAAAATAGGAAAAAATACTATAATTGTTTCTCAAGTGGGAATTGCAGGTAGTAGTAAAATAGGTAAAAACTGCATTTTTGCGGGTCAAGTAGGAATAGCTGGACACTTAAAAATAGTAGATAATGTAATTATTGGAGCAAAAAGTGGAGTTTCCGGAAATATCCGAAAACCTGGGGTTTATGCTTCCGGTATTCCAGTATTTCCTATAAATAAATATCATAAGGTTATAGCTTTTTTAAGAAATATAGAAGAAGTTATAAAAATCTTAAGAAAAATAAAAAAGTATCTAGGAGGTTAAATAATGAAAAATATTTTAAAAATATTTTTGGGAATATATTTTCTTTTATTTTCTTTTGCATCTGCGGCTTCTAAAGTAGAAAAAATATATAAAGGAGTATTAGAAGATGATATTATTTCTTTTGATCCTCTAAGCATGTTTTTCGGCGATTTTCATATAAATGGAAATTTTGCTTTAAAAGGTGTTTCAGATAATTTAGCTATAGAAACAGATTTCCTATATCATATAAAAAGTGATCAAACATCTAAATCCCCCTTATATAACAACACTTCCATAACTTGGACTACAAAAGGTGGTTTTATAAGTTTTGCTATAAATTTTTATCCAAATACAGCACCTTTTAAAGAATTTTTTGGTATATTTGCGGGATATTTTGTTGAAAAATATTCTGATCCTAAGGTGGCACCTGGAAGTAACATTACGCTTAAAACTACAGATGTAAAAAGAAAAAATACAGCATTTGGCATACAAGCTGGATATAATTATATTTTCTCAAATAATATGGTAATTAGTTTAAAGGTTATGTATCCTATTTTAGTATTTGGAGACGATCCTGTTTCTGTTCCTCCAGTAGATAATTTAAATCATCCACGTGGATATATATATATAGGATATAAATTTTAATTTAAAAGATAAAATAAAATGATAGTTTTAACCTTAGGAGAACCATCTGGCATTTCATACGAAATATTTTTAAAAACATTTCCTTTTTTAGAAAAAACTTTCAGCAAAGAAAGGAAAATCTATATAGGTTCAAAAATTTTTTTAAAGTTCCTTTTAAGGGGAAAATATTCAAAAAAAATATCTTTATACAAACGCTTAAAAATTGATAAAAAATTTAAAAATATAAAGCTTTTTCCAAAATATATTTTTGGGAAAAATATAAAAATAAATGGTTATATTACCTATTTAACTTTAAAAGAAGCTTTGAAAGTTTTAAAATTTAGAAAGAAAAGCTCTAAAAATATCTTTATAGAAAACATATTAAAAAAACGTTATGTTCTTATTACTCTTCCTTTAAATAAAAAAAATATTCCAAAAAAAGATTTTATAGGTCATACTGAATTTTTAGGAAAATTTTTTAAAAGTAGACCTACTATGCTTATGGGAAATAAGTATTATACTTTTGCTTTTTTTACCACTCACCTTCCTTTGAGAGAGGCGATAAAAAAAATAAAGAAAAAAAATATAAAAAGTCTTATTGAAAATTTAAAAAAAGAATTTCCACATATAAAAAGAATTGGGGTCTTTTCTCTAAATCCCCACGGGGGAGAAGAAGGAAAACTTGGAGAAGAAGAAATAAAAGAAATTATTCCTGCTATAGAGGAAATAAAAAAGGAATATAAAGATATTTATATTTTTTGCAAGCCTTCAGATACCATTTTATTTGAAAAAGCAGACGTTTACATAGCTCTCTTTCATGATCAAGCTCTGATACCTTTAAAATTAACAGATAAAAAAGGAATTTATAATATAACCTTAGGATTACCTATATTTAGGATTTCTCCCGGACATGGAACCGCCTATGACATAGCTGGAAAAGGCATTTGTAAGGAAGACAGCTTTTTAGAAATTATAAAAAAAATAAAAAGAGAGATCCGCTAACGCGTGATCTCCCCGGTGGTATATTTAAAGCAACTTGTTTTTGGTTTTAAAGCTCCAAGTAACCAGCTTTCTGTTTTAGGAGGTAAGCCTACCTTTTCTACTAGCTTTTCTCTTGTGAGTCTTCTTACTATTTCTCTCATGGCTTACCTCCTAATGCTTAATTTTTCTTTATCTCTATTATTAAATTTATGAATTACCTAAAATTTTTCAAGTTTTTTTTACAAATTTTTTACAGTTTAAATATTTTTGTAAGGAATAAAAATGAAGTCTTGAAAACTATTTACTTTTTTTTAAATTATCCTAAGAGTGAAAAAAACTTAATCTTATAAGATGGAAATATCAGAGATCATGACTTTAATAGCGGTATCAATTAATGGAATAAAAATAAGAATAACAAAAGAAAGATTAAAACATATTTTAGAAAATCATCCTGAAATTAAGGGTATGGAACATTTAATATTAGAAACCATAGAAAATCCAGATTTAATTTTAGAAGGAGATTATGAGGAATATTTGGCGGTTAAAAAGTATTTAAAAACACCTGTGTCGGAAAATAAATATTTGGTTGTAGTTTATAGAGAATTTGAGAATGATGGTTTTGTTATAACGGCATATTTCACAAGAAGATATTCTAAAAGGAGGAAAATTATATGGAAGCCTTAAAGTCTCTAAATAATAAGATAGATTCTATTTATTATGATAAACTCGGAGATGTACTGTATATATCTATAAAAAATACAAAAAAAGCTGAGGGAATTGATGTAGGTAATGGTGTCATTCTTAGAGTTGATCCTAATAGCAAGGAGCTAGTGGGTATAACTATTTTAAATTATAAGAAAATAATAAAAGAGTATTTTAAAGATTAGGTACTCATTATCTACTAAAGTATATTAACCTAAGTTGCTAGTTATAAATTTGTGTGTACGAAAATAAAATAAGTTATGTCTGATTTTTGAAAGTTAAAAAAACTTTATTAATATCTAATTACTTGAAAATAAAAACTTTAGCTAATTTTGTCTTCAAATGGCAACTTGAGTTATATTAACAGGCATTTTAATAAAAAAAATGGAGAATGAGCCAACTTAAAGATGGATTTATTTGTACAAATAAAAAAAGTTATAACTCAAATAGATGGGTAATTAGAAGGGAGATCCGCTAACGCGTGATCTCCCCGGTGGTATATTTAAAGCAACTTGTTTTTGGTTTTGAAAACTCAAGTAACCAGCTTTCTGCTTTAGGAGGTAAGCCTACCTTTTCTACTAGCTTTTCTCTTGTGATTCTTCTTACTATTTCTCTCATGGCTTACCTCCCAATGCTTAATTTTTCTTTATCTCTATTATTAAATTTATAAATTACCTAAAATTTTTCAAGTTTTTTTACAAATTTTTTACAATTTGAATATTTTTGGAATATTTTCAAAATTTTTCGTTAAAATATATATTTAACTTTTTAAGCAATATAAAAGACTACATATTTATAGGGAGGAAAAACTATGCTTGGAAAAGTAGTGTTTCTATTTGAAAAAAATAAAAAATCTAATTTATATAAAGATTTAAATAAAAATAATGTTTTAGATAAGTATTTGGAAGCAAATAATTTTAAGTGGAAAAGCGGAGAGATTGCTGTAATTCCATATTATGACTTTGAAAAAGAACACTTTGCAGACGGATTTGGATTTGTAGTAGTAGCTTGTGTAAAGGAAAAATTTGAGCCTGAAGAAATCCGCTCAGTTATCGCAAAAGCAGCAAAGACCTTAAAAAATAAAGTGGAAACTTTAGAGGTAGAAAGGTTTTCAGATTCTAAAGATTTTATAGAACCAGCTTTTGAAGGTTTTTATATTGGAACGTATGAGTTTGATAAATTCAAAGAAAAAAAGGAAGAAAATAAAATTAAGCTTACTCATATAGATCTTATAAAGACTGAAGGTCCAAAACAAGTTTTATTTGAGGCTCCAAAAATTGTAAAAGCTGTGTCTCTAGGGCAAGTTTATACAAGAGATCTAGTAAATATGCCTCCAAATGAATTTATTCCAGAAAGTTTTATAAAAGAAGCTGAAAAACTTGCAAAGGAATATGGCTTTGATATTAAAGTTTTAAAGGGAGAAGAGTTAAAAAAAGAGGGGTTTATAGGAATATACTCGGTAGGAAAAGGTTCTAAAAATCCTCCGGTATTTATTCATTTAGTATATCGTGGGAAAAATCCAAAGAAAAAGGTAGCTTTAGTCGGAAAAGGTTTAACTTTTGATGCTGGAGGTTTGGATATAAAACCTCCTAACTTTATGAGAAATATGAAAATGGATAAAGCTGGAGCCTGCACAGTTTTAGGAATTATGAAGGCTATTGGAGAATATAAACCAGAAGATTTAGAGATTCATGCTTTTATTGGAGGAGCGGAGAATTTACCTTCTGCAAATGCTTATAAACCCGATGATATTTTAAAGTATAAAAATGGAAAAAGCGTAGAAATAGATAACACCGATGCAGAAGGTAGACTTGTTCTTGCGGATCTTTTAATTGAAGCAAGTAATGTAAATCCAGATTTAATTATCAATATGGCAACTTTAACTGGGGCTTGCATGGTTGCTCTAGGAAGAAGTACTTTTGGGGTATTTGCAAATAATGAAAAAATTCAAGAAGAATTTTTAAAAGTAACTAAATGGTGTGGAGAGAAAGCCTGGCCTTTACCTTTAGATGAGGATTTAAAAGAAGACTTAAAATCTGAAGTTGCAGATATGAAAAACTGCGGAAGCAGATACGGTGGAGCAATAACAGCAGCTCTCTTTTTAAAGGAATTTGTAGATTTTGAAAAGGTAAAATATTTTGTGCATCTTGATATTGCAGGACCTGCCTTTTTTGAAAAACCATTTAAGTATTATTCTTATGGAGCTAGTGGTATACCTGTAAGAAGTGTCTTTAGATATATTGTAGAAAACTTTGAAAAGGAAGAAGAGGAGGAATATATTGATTAATTATTAAATATTAATATATTGTTACTCTATAGATAATTTTAAATAATCTAAAAAGAAAAAGAACAAGTTAAGAAGTTAAAAGAAGGGGGAAATTTAATATGCCTAAAATGAGTGGAGCTGAAATATTTGTAAGAGCTCTTGAGCTTGAGGGAGTAAAACATATTTTTGGATATCCGGGAGGAGCAGTTTTAGATATATACGATAAACTTAAGTTTTCAGATATAGACCATATTTTAGTCAGACATGAACAAGCTGCAGCTATGGCTGCAGATGCTTATGCACGGGTTACTGGGAAAGTTGGTGTCTGCCTTGCAACTTCTGGACCCGGAGCTACAAACTTAGTTACAGGTTTAGCGGTTGCTCATATGGATTCTATTCCTGTAGTTGCTTTTACAGGTCAGGTTCCAACTTATATGATAGGAAATGATGCTTTTCAAGAAGTTGATACAACGGGTATTACAAGACCTATAAGTAAATATAATTTTTTAGTAAAAAAAATAGATGAACTTGCAGATACTATAAAGAAAGCTTTTTATCTTGCAAGAAGTGGAAGGCCAGGTGTAGTAGTTGTAGATCTTCCTAAAGATGTAATTAGAGAAATTACTGAGTTTTTTGATAAAGAATATAAAAACAAAAAGGTAGAGATAAGAGGATACAAACCAAATTTAAAAGGTCATATTGGTCAAATTAAAAAAGCCGCAAAAGAACTTGTCCTTTCTGCAAAACCTGTTTTATATGTAGGTGGAGGAGTAATAGCTTCTGAAGCTTGGGATGAAGTAAGAGAGCTTTCTGAACTTTTAAATATTCCGGTAACTACTACTTTAATGGCGCTGGGAGCTATTCCATATGATCATCCAAATTATCTTTACATGCTTGGGATGCATGGCTCTTATGCTGCAAATATGGCAATAACTGAGTGCGATTTACTTTTCGCTGTAGGTGCAAGATTTGATGACAGAGTAACTGGAAAACTAGAAGAATTTGCTCCTTATGCAACTGTAGTTCATATAGATGTGGATCCAGCAGAAATTGGGAAAAATAAGAAAGTAGATATTCCTATTGTTGGAGATGCAAAACTTGTTTTAAGGGAGCTTATAAAAGAGGTCAAAAAACTTTTAAAAAAATATCCTGAAACTCAGGAAATTAGAAAAAAATGGCTTAAAGCCACTCAAAGATGGAAAGAAATGTATCCATTTTACTATGAACCTTCAGATAGAGTTATAAAACCTCAATATGTTGTTGAAAAGCTTTCTGAGCTTACAAATGGAGAGGCTATCATTACAACGGAAGTAGGACAAAATCAAATGTGGGCAGCTCAATTTTACAGACTAAAAAAACCAAGACACTTTTTATCCTCTGGTGGACTCGGGGCTATGGGATATGGATTTCCAGCTGCCATTGGAGCTCAGGTTGCAAAACCTGAGGCTACAGTAATAGATATAGCTGGAGACGGTTCTATTCAAATGAATATTCAGGAGCTGGCTACAGCCGTTCAATATAACTTGCCTGTAAAAATTGCGATATTAAATAATGGCTTTCTAGGTATGGTTAGACAATGGCAAGGAATGTTTTATGATAAAAATTATTCAAACGTATGTTTAAGTGTTCAACCAGATTTTGTAAAACTTGCAGAAAGTTATGGAGCTGTCGGTCTTAGAGCCGAAAAACCTGAGGAAGTAGAGGAAGTAATTAAAGAAGCTCTTTCTATAAAGGATAAACCTGTAGTTATGGACTTTATATGTGATAGAGAGGAAGATGTTTTACCTTTTGTGCCTCCAGGTATGGCTTTAAAAGACATGGTTTTACCAAAATATAAAAAGAAAAAAGCTATTAAAAAGGTAGTTTAATTGGGGGAAAAACATGGAAAAGGCTTGTTATAAAAAACATATAATTACAGTTCTTGTTGAAAACAAACCTGGAGCTCTTGCAAGAATCGTAGAGCTTTTTACAGCAAGAGGATACAATATTGAAAGTTTAAATGTAGGAGAAACTGAGGATAAAACTTTATCACGTTTAACTTTAGTAGTTTGTGGAGATGAAAAAGTTATAGAGCAAATTGTAAAGCAACTTAGAAAACTTATAGATGTTGTAAAGGTAAGGGATTTAACTGGAAAACCCTGCTTAGATAGAGAACTTTTAATTGTAAGAGTAAATGTAGATACCAAAGATAAAAAAGATGAAGCTAAAAGACTTTCTGAAATTTTTGGAGCTCAAATTGTAGATGTTTCTCACGATGAATATACCTTAGAGCTTACAGGTGATGAAGCCCAACTGGATGCCTTTATTGAGCTTATAAAACCTCTTGGTATAGTTGAAATGGCAAGAACCGGAAGAGTAGCTATGCTTAGAAGTCTTTATGGAAAAACTTTTGATTAAAGGGAAAGAAAATGATAAGTAAAACAGAAAAAGATATTTTTAATCTAGAAGATTTTGATAAGGAAAAAGTAAAAAATATTTTAATATCTTTCATACAAAATGAAATAGAAAAATTTGGTTTTAAAAAAGTAGTTGTAGGGCTCTCAGGCGGTATAGATAGTGCTCTTTCTTGTACGCTTGCTACTTTAGCTTTAGGAAAGGATAATGTAATTCCCGTGTTTATGCCTTATAAAACTTCTTCAAAAGAAAGTTATAAGCATGCAAAGCTTCTTTGTGAAAAATTGGATTTAAAATTAAATATAATAGATATAACTCCACAAATAGATATGTACTTTGAGAAAGTAGAAAAGATCTTTCCTACCGAGAAATTAAAACTTAGAAAGGCAAATAAAATGGCCAGAGAAAGAATGTCGATTTTATATGATATTGCTTATGAAAATAATGCTTTAGTTTTAGGAACTTCAAATAAAAGTGAAATTTTATTAGGTTACTTTACTCGTTGGGGAGATCAAGCTAATGATTTAAATCCAATTGGGGATCTTTATAAAACTCAAGTTTGGGAGCTTTCAAAATATTTAAATATTCCAGAAGAAATCATAAAAAAACCGCCTTCTGCCGATCTTTGGGTAGGTCAAACTGATGAAAAGGAAATAGGAGTACCTTATAAAGTTCTAGATAAAATACTTTATGGATATGTAGATTTAAGAATATCAAAAGAAAAGCTTTATAACTATTTTGAAAGAAATATTGTAAATAAAATAATTTCAAAGGTTAATTTTTCTCAATATAAACGTCTTTTGCCTATAATATGTAAGATATCTGGACGATGTATAGATAAGGAGTTTTTATATGCTCGAGATATTTTTCATTAGAATTTAAATATATTTTAGATATTTTGTTTATAACTTTTGATTGAAATTTGACAAAAGGGGAAATTAAGATGAAAGCTATAAAAAATATAAAAAACAGCTTAATTCTAATTGTTCTTTTACCTATTTTCTGCGTATCCCCAATCTTAATAAAAGATGTAAAACATACTTATGATTTTTATAGTAAAGTTAAGTTCACAAAGGAAAATATAAAAATAATCAAAGAAGTTTCAGATTTAATTCATTTAATGGAAGTTGAAAGAGGACTTTCTACAGTTTTTATTTCATCTGGTGGAGATAAAAGTCTTCCAGTTTATAAAAAGGTTCTTGCTCAACGTCAAAAAGTAGATAAAGTGTTTTTAAAATTAAATAAAGATATTCAAAGTCTGCAAGATAATGAAGCAATTAAAATAGTAAAGGAAATGGCAATAAAACTTCAAAATTTAAGAAAAAAAGTAGATAGTACGGATATATATTATCTTGATGTTTTAAAAGAATACACCAAAATTATAGAAAATTTAGCTCGTATTATTGTAAAATTTTATGCGGAGATAGAAGGGACTTCCTTATATCCTTATCTTGTTCCTTATTATCCATTTATTATCTATAAGGATCAATATGGAATTGAAAGGGCACTTGCTTCAAGTACAACTGCTTGGTGGCATAGATTTAAGGATCCAAAGAAAATTCCAAGAGATTTACTTGATTATTATCTCATTGTAAATATTAAAGAGAAAGACTATAAAAATCTTTTAGTTTCTATATCTAAAAAAGATTTTAGAAAAGACTTTCTAAAGCTTGAGAAAACTCCAGAGTATAAAAATATAGAAAAAATAAAAACTATTATTTTAAATAAAGAATTTAGAGCTCTAAATTCTTATAGACCACTTCAAGTTTTCCAAATATATACAAACTTTCTAAAAGTTCTTAAAAAATTCCAAGATAAAACTTTAAATAGATTCCAAAATATTATTCAGAAAGATTATGTAAATATTTGGAAGGAAATTATTATAAGAATTATTGCTCTTTTAACTTTAATACTTTCTCTTCTTTATGCTTGGATTCTAAGAAATAAAATAGTGGAAGCTATCTTAGAAATTAAGGAAACTATTAAAAATATTGAAAATGGAAACTTAAATGTAAAAATCAATATTAAAGGCGAGGATGAATTTGCAGAAATTGCAAGGAATATAAATAATCTTATTAATGTTTTTAAAAATGTTATAAATGAAATAGCAAAAATTTCCAAAGAAATTTCTAATGGAAACTTAAATGTAAGTATTCGCTCAGATATTTTTGTAGGAGATTTTAAAGTTATAAAAAATAATCTAGAAAATATTATTAGTAACCTTTATAACTTAATTTCTGAAATAAAAAAGGTATCTACAAGCTTATCTGAAGGTAGATTAAAAGTTAATATTGATCCAAGAGCCTTTAAAGGTAGTTTAACAGAGATTTATGATAATCTTTTAAATATTACAAAAAACTTTGAAAAAACTATACAAATTATTAACCGAATAACTAATGATTTGAAAAATGCAGAGTTTAAGACATATGACGAGAATCTTTTACCTGGAGATTTAAAAGTTATTATTCAAAATATTAATGAAGCAAACAAAACTATTCGTAAAACTTTTGATCTTCTCGTGGAAATTTTAGAAAAAGCTGATATTAATCAAGAGATTAATGTTGAAGCTTTAAGTGGAGAGTTAAAAAGAATAGCCCAAGCTATAAATACTTTTGCAGAATCTATCAAAGAATTTTTAAAAGAAGTAGAAAATTTTGTTTCTACCTTAAAAGAAGGTTATTTAAACGCAAATCTAGATTTATCAAAAGTTCCCGAAGGCCTTAGAGAAATTGGAAACGCACTTATAGAAATTCAAAGAGCATTTATTATGCTTAAAGAAAATATGCTTTTTGTAGCTAAAAAGCTTGCAAAAGGAGATTTAAGAGTTGTTTTAGATGAAAGTGCATTTAAGGGGGACTTAAGAGAAATAGCAACATCTTTAAATAAAGGTATAAAAGCTTTAAGAAGTTCTATAGAAAAAACCTTGTCTACTTTACATGAAACTTTAAGAGCTCTTGAGGATAAAGTAGATGAGCTTATGCTTATAGTGGAAAAAATAAAGGTTCAAACTGATGAAACTCAAAAATCTTCTGAAAAAATAGATTTAATTGCTAAAGATGTTGAAAACCTAGCAAATGAAATTTTAATGGTAAATGAGCTTTCGGAAAATACTTTAAAAACTATAAATAATACTCAAGAACTTATTCAAACTATTAAGGAAAAATTAAAAAAGAGAACAAAAGAACTTACAAATATTATTGAGTTAATTTTACAAATAGCAGAGCAAACTAATATGTTATCTTTAAATGCGGCAATTGAAGCTGCAAGAGCAGGAGAACATGGAAGAGGTTTTGCCGTAGTAGCAGATGAAGTTAGAAAGCTTGCTCAAAAGGTGGTTTCAGCGACAGATCAGATTAGAAATACAATTTCTTCTTTAAATCAAGATATGGAAAAAGAGGTAATAGAAAATATAACTAAAGCTTTTGAAGAAATTCAAAATGCTACTCAAAAACTTCAGAATATTATTTCTCAAACTGCTAAAAAAGCTAAAAGTGAATCTGAAAAAATGAGAGAACTTGAAGAAACTATAAATGAGCTTTCACAAATGGCAGTTGAAAATTTATCCCAATTAAATGAAGTAATTACTTCCATAAGAAGAATTTCTGAAAAGATTAAATATATCTATGATAGGCTCAATGAATTTAAAATTTAATAGGTTAAATAAATAAAAAAAAGAGGAATTAAAAGTGAAAAGCAAATTTGTATTTGGTGTTTTATTAATTTTAGGAGGAACTTTAAGTTCCTGTAAATTTTTACCTAAAAAAGATAAAATAGTTACTTCTTTTTATCCTTATACTTTTGCAGCAAAGTATTTGGGTAGAACGGATTATGATTACATCACAGTATATAGAGATGTTTTTTCAAAATCTTTGAATATGGAAAAATCTAAGTTGGAAAATATAAAAGCGAAGCTTTTGGTGATAAATGGAAATAAGGTTGATGATAATTTAAAAAATGAAATTAGCTATAAAGATATTTTAATTGCTTCCAAATATTCAAAATATGAAAAACCAAATTATTTAGTTTATTTAAATCCTGATAAAATGGAAGATATTTTTTTTGCTTTATCTCAAAGATTTTGTGAATATGATAAAAAAAAATGTAAATATTTTTCCAAAAGATGTGGGGACTATGTAGCTTTAATTGAAGAAGTTAAAGAAAAATTAAAAAATTTAGCTCAAGAAATAAAGAAAAAAAATGTAAAAATATTTTTGTCCTCTAATATTTTGCTTCCTCTATTTGACTTTATGAAAGTAAAAACTCATAATTTAAATAAGGAAAATATAGAAAAATTAAAAGGGAAAAAAATAATTATTTTTGCTTCTAACAAAGAAAAAAGGCGGTATGAAAATTTACTAAAAAGATATAATTTAAAGTATATTATTTTTGATCCAAATTTAAAAGAGGATTATGCAAAAGCTTTTATAGCCTTTTATAAAAAAATGGAGGAAATTTTAAAATAAAGGGAACTTTTTTTATTTTTTTTGATATAGGGAATACTCGAAGTAAATTTTTAATAAATAATAAAGTTTATATTGTTAAAACAAAATTTTTAGAAAAAGAGGAAAATTTAAAAAAAATTTTTTTTAAAAAAAACGCTATATATTTTGGAAGTTGCGTTAATTTAAATTTAAAAAAAACATTGAAAACTTTTAAACATATATATTTCTTAAAAGATTTTAAACATTTTATAAAAACTAAATATGATTTTAATAAAATCGGAGAAGATCGTTTAGCTTCATTATTTTTTCCAAAAAATAAAGATTTTTTAACTCTTCAACTTGGAACTTTATATACTTTAGATATAGTAAAAAACAATCTCCATTTAGGTGGTTATTTATTCCCTTCTATTAAGACAATAAAGGTAGGTATAGAAAACTCAACTTTTATAATTTTGCCTTCTCAAAGTAGGCTTTTAGAAAAAATTTATCAAACAGAGCTATATAAAAAAGATATTCCTAGAAATACTTTAGATGCTATATTAAAATCTTATCTTTTATCTTTCTTTTTATTCCTAAAAAAAATTTTAAATAAATACCCCTACCCCTTGTACGTTTCTGGAGGGGACTATAAATTTTTAAAGGTTCACTTTAAATATTTTGGTATAAAATTTGTATATGAACCTTTTATAGTACTTAAGGGCTTAAAAAATTTTTTTTATAGGTTTAAAATTTATAAAAATATATAGAAAGTTAAGAAGGGTGTAGCTATGGATATGTTCGGAAAACTTAATATTATTAATGACTTTTTAGATTATCGATATCAAAGGGCTAAAGTAATTTCAAGTAATATTGCAAATGCAGATACACCAGGTTATAAGCCACGGGAATTGCTTTTTGAAAAATATCTAAAAGAGGAAATTCCTCCCTTACCTTTAAAAAAAACAGATCCACGACATATAGATCCATATTATCCTCCTCCAAAATTTAAAGAGATAGTAGTAGAAAATCCTCCGGGATATGATAAAAATAAAGTAAATTTAGATGAGGAGCTTGCAAAACTTACAGATAACAATTTAGCTTATCAAGTTTTATCTCAAATGCTTATGAAAAATATCGAAGAGATGAAAACATCTATTAAAGGTAGATAGATAAAGCTAATTTGGAGGTAAAAAGGTATGGTTTTTAAATCTTTAGAAATCTCTCTTTCCGCTTTAATAGCAGAAAGAGAAAGAATGAATATTATTTCTTCAAATTTAGCAAATATAAATTCTACAAAAGAAGGGAAACATAATCCTTACATTCGTAGAAGAGTAACTTTCAAAACAGTTTTGGAAAACGTTGTTGACGAGCTATCTGGAGATAAAATAGAAGTTGCGAAAGTAAAGGTAGATAGAATAATTAAAGATGCGGTACCTTATCGTTTAGTTTATGATCCAACTCACCCGGATGCTGATAAAAATGGATATGTAAAATATCCTAATGTAAATCCCGTAAGAGAAATAGTTGATATGATAGATGCCATGCGTGTTTATCAAGCAAACTTGACGGCTTTTAATAATAATAAAGCTATGATTCAAAAAGCCTTAGAAATAGGAAAAGCATAATTTAGGAGGTTTTTATTATGAAAATAAATGAAATAAAAGCTAATATTTTTAATATAGATATTGAGGAAAAACTCCAAAAAGGTCAAACAATAAGTTTTGAAGATGTTTTAAAAGAGTATATTAATGATGTAAACACAAGTGAAAAACAGGCAACGTATGCAGAGAAACTTTTTATGGAAGGAAAAACAGATAATGTTGCAGAAGTTATGTATTATCTTCAAAAAGCTTCTTTATCTTTAAGTTTAATGGTTGAAATTAGAAATCGCCTAGAAAATGCTTATCAGGAAATTATGAGAATGCAGGTATAATTAAATGCCTAGAAAAAAGCTTTGTAAAAATTTAGAAAATAAAATTTTAAGTGTGGCCGAAAAACTTTTTCTTGAAAAAGGATATAACAAAACGGGAATTCGAGATATTGCAAAAGAATGCGGGATTTCAATAGGACTTATTTATAAAATTTTTGAAAGTAAAGAAGATATTTTTATAAGAATATTAAAAAAACATATAAAAATTGCTCTTAAGGAAATAAATGAAGCTTTATCTCAAGCCACTTCTTTTGAAGATAAGCTAAATAAATTTTTAGAAAATTTCATTAAACAGTTTAGAAAAAAAGAAAAGTTTTTTTATATATTTTTAACGTCTTTAGGAACAAATTTTCTTATAGATAAAAAACGTTTTCAACTTCAAGATATAGCTCAAAAAATTTCTCAAATTTTTCAAAACATCTTAGAAGAAGGTAAACAAAAAGGTTTTATAGATAAAAATATAGATACATTTTTTTTATCTAAATATATTTTAGGTGGAATAATAAACAATATATATGGCTACGTAATTGAAAAAAATGAGAAGCTTCCGGAAAATTTCTTAGATATGACAAAAAATATTATAAAAAAATTTCTAAATAAAAAATAAAGGTAAAGTTATGTTCTGGGGTCTGATCTTAATTTTTATAGGTTTTTTCTTAATATTTCATAAAGCAATTTATGCTCTTATTATAACTTTTTTAGTATATCTTTTTTTTTCTTTTCAAAATAGAAATCCAAATTTAGTTTTAAAGTACTTAATATTTTTTGTTCTTTTAATACTTTTGATTAAATTTTCTATTTTTCTTGCACCCTTAATATTTATTGGACTTGGAATTTATCTTTTAACTTCTTCCCAAGGCATGCCTTGGAGGGGATTTGGAAGAAGAGGTATGAGAAAAGTATGGAAAAGAAATTTTTGGAGGTGGTAAGATGAGAAAAATTAGACTTGGAGTTAACATAGATCATGTTGCAACTATTCGAGAAGCGAGAAAAACTTATGAACCCTCTCCGGTTCACGCTGCGGTTTTGGCTCAACTTGCTGGAGCAGATCAAATTACTTTACATGTAAGGGAAGATAGAAGACACGTAAATGAAAAAGATCTAGAGCTTATTTGCAAAGTGGTAAATATCCCAGTAAATTTGGAAATGGCTCCTACAAAAGAAATGCAAGAAATAGCTTTGAAAAATAAACCTTATCAAATTACCCTCGTTCCGGAAAAGAGACAAGAAATTACAACCGAAGGTGGCTTAGATGTTATTTCTCTAAAGGAGCATTTAAAAGATTATTTAAAACCCTTTAAAAAGGCTGGTATAAAAATAAATATTTTTATAGACCCAGATAAAGAGCAAATAAAAGCTGCAAAAGAAGTAGGAGCAGATGCTATCGAAATTCATACAGGGCATTATGCTAATGCTAAAACCGAAGAAGAAAAAGAAAAAGAGCTAAACAAAATAAAAGACGCAGCAAAATTTGCTAAAAGTATAGGTCTAAAAGTTTACGCTGGACATGGACTTACTTACCAAAATGTTCAAAAAATAGCAGAAATTCCTGAAATAGAAGAGCTTAATATAGGACACTCTATAGTTGCAAATGCAGTTCTTTTAGGTTTTCAGGAAGCTGTAAAGAAAATGAAAGAACTAATTGAAAAGGCTTCTAAATAGGACTTTTTAGTAATTTTTATTTCTTTCCCTTATAATAACCTTTAAAAAACTGAAGAAAGGGGGAATATTTATGTTAAAAACATCTTTAAGAGAAGCTTATGCAAAAGCTTTAATAGAACTTGGAGAAAAAGATAAAGATATAGTTGTTTTGGATGCGGATTTATCTTCCTCAACTCAAACTGCAAAATTTAAAGCTAGATTTCCAGAAAGATTTTTTAATATAGGAATTGCGGAAACTACTATGGTTAATGTTGCAGCTGGGCTTGCAACTACAGGGAAAAAACCTTTTGTTTCTACTTTTGCTATGTTTGGAACTGGAAGAGCTTGGGAAGCTTTAAGACAAAGTGTTTGCTATCCGAATCTTCCAGTAAAACTTGTTTGCACTCATGGAGGAATTACTGTTGGAGAAGATGGAGCTACTCATCAAGCTTGTGAAGATCTTGCCATAACAAGAGCTCTTCCTAATATGACTGTTATCGTTCCTTGTGATGATATAGAAACTGAGGAAGTTATAAAAAAAATATATAAACTTAAAACTCCAGTATATGTAAGATTAACCCGAGAAAAGTTCCCTAGAGTTTTTGGAAAAGATGGTCTTTTAAAAGAGCTTTTTAATATAGATTATGATTATTCTTTTGAAATTGGAAAGGCATATAAATTAAAAGAAGGGAAAGACATTAATCTTATTACTTGTGGACTTACAACTTCTCAGGCTTTACTAGCTGCAAAAGAACTTGAAGAAGAAGGTATCTCGGCTTCTGTTATTCATCTTCCTACTATAAAGCCTATAAATAAAGAAAGTCTGCTTAAAGCTCTGGACCCTTCGAAAATAATTTTAACAATTGAAGAGCATTCTATAATAGGTGGTTTAGGAGATGCTGTGTTACATGCTTTAAGTGATCAAGATTTTAAAATATACAAACACGGAATAAAGGATGAATTTACTATTTCTGGAAAAGCATGGGAACTTGTAAAGTACTTTAAATTAGATAAAGATGGAATTAAGGAAAAGGTAAAGAAAATTTTAAAAAAATAAAAACAAAAAAACAAGAAAAAAGAGGGGAAAAATGTATTTTCAAGATATAATAAAAACTTTAAATGAGTACTGGGCATCAAAAGGTTGTGCTATCTTAAATCCTTATGATGTAGAACAAGGGGCGGCAACTATGGCCCCTTATACTTTTATAAAAATTTTGGAAGCAGAAAAAGAAAATAAACCTTATAATGTAGCTTACGTTCAGGGATGTAGAAGACCTACCGATGGTAGATATGCGCAAAATCCAAATAGACTTTCCCACTATTTTCAATATCAAGTAATTTTAATGCCAGCTCCAGAAAATACACATGAGCTTTATTTAGATAGTTTAAAAGCTCTTGGTTTAGATCCCAAAAAGCATGATATTCGTTTTGTGGAAGATGATTGGGAAAGTCCTTCTTTAGGAGCGTCTGGACTTGGATGGGAAGTTTGGCTTGATGGTATGGAAATTACTCAATTTACTTACTTTCAACAATGTGGTGGATTTGAATTAAAAAATATTCCACTAGAGATTACTTATGGACTTGAAAGAATTGCAATGTATTTACAAAATGTAGATAACGTTTTTGATATTAAATGGAATGAACATATGACATATGGAGAGCTTTATAAAAAATTTGAATATGAAAATTGTGTGTATAACTTTGATAAAAGCGATCCAGAAGTTTTATTTAAGCTTTTTGAAATTTACGAAAATGAAGCAAAAAGACTTATAAAAGAAGGTTTAATATATCCTTCTTATGATTTTGTTTTAAAATGCTCTCATACCTTTAATCTTTTAGATGCCCGAGGCGTAATTTCCGTAACTCAAAGAGCAAAATACATAGCAAAGATTAGACACTTAGCTCGAGATATTGCGAAGCTTATTCTAGGGGTGAAAAATGATTAATTATCATGAAGAAGAAAGTTTTTTTAAAAAAATATTTTCTTTCCCTTTTAAAAAGTTTAACAAAAATGCAAGAGCTATATTTTTAGTTCTCTCTATAATACTTACCTTTTTAACATCTTTTTGGACCAGATATCACTTTATAGATCTTTGGAATGAATTTAAAGATCAATTTTATTTTAATAACAGAGCTATTCTTACCAACTTTGATGGATACTACTATGCACGTCTATCTGTAGAATATAGAAAAGGAACTTATGATAAAGTAACAAATTTAACAGAAGAGGAGTTACAAAAATTAAAAAAATATTATGGTAAAAATGTCATTTTAGATGATAAAAGATTTGTTCCGGATTTTACTTTAAAACCTAAACCTATTCCCATGCTTTCTTATATTTTTTCTTTTTTTGAATATCCCGAAAATGCGTCTTTATGGCTTATTCCTTTACTTGCATCTTTAACTGTAGTACCAGCTTTATTATTTTTCTACGAAATAAATCTTCCTTTTGCAGGTATAGGAGCCGCAATTTTAGGAGCTATAAGTATTATTTTTGTTATTCGAACTCAAATGGCACGTTTAGATACGGACGCTTTAAATTTATTTTTTCTATTTTTAATAGCGTATTTCCTTTTAAAGGCTGTGAAAGCTTATGAAAAGCTTTTAGAGGAAAAAAGAAAAATAGAAAGTATTTTGGAAACTCTTAAAGAAAATAAAAAACTTATAATTTATCCAGTTTTAGCCGGAATATCTTTTGATCTTTTTATGTGGTGGTATGGTCATATTGGTTTTTTAGTTCCTTTTTTAGGTTCTTTTTTTATAAGCTTAGTTTTAACTTATCTTATCTATAGATATAAAGAGGTAAAAGAGACTGGAAATATTAATTTTTCTTTACTTTTGAAAAGTATAAAAGAAGATAAACGTTTTTATATTTCTTTTGTTTCTCCTTTATCTTTTCTAGTAGTTATTAATCCTATTAATTTAATAGATGCTACAAAAAGCGCTATTACATTTTTCTCAAAATATGTATTTTTGAAAAAGGAAGTTTCTTATGCCTTTCCTAATATAAAAATTTCTATTGCTGAAATGCAAAAAACAGGAGGATTTTTCAAAGCTGCAGATATTTGTACTCAAAATCGTATAGTTTCTCTTTTGGGTTTTATTGGCTTTTTAATTGCCTTTATAAGACACTTTAGATATTTAATTTTGCTTTCTCCTTTCTTTTTACTTGGACTTTCTGCAATAAATGGAGCTACTAGATTTGCAATGTATTTAGCTCCGGTCCTAGGAGCAGGTTTTGGATATTATTTTGATCTGCTTTATAGTTATATCTATTATTATGTTGATGGATTATTAAGATATATATCTTTTGTTATTTTAGGAGTGCTTGTTGCATATTTAACTTATCCAAAACAAGCTTGGGGACTTGCACCGATTCCAAAGCTTCCAAAAAGACTTTGTGAAGATTTTGCTTACATAGGGAAAAATTACAAAAATGCTTGGATTTGGACCTGGTGGGATTATGGATATCCTATAGAGCATATAGGAAAGGTTTCTACTTATCATGATGGGGGGTCTCAAAATACTTATAAAACTTATTTTGTAGCAACCACTTTTTCCAATCCTAATCAGACTCAAGTTGCAAATACTATAAAAACAATATCCTTAATAGGTCTTTATGGAATAAATAAATTTTTAGAAAAACCAAAGTATTATTTTGAAAAGTTAGGAACAGATACTCCGGAGCAAACCAATTTAATAGCAAGAAAGATAAGGGATTATATTTTTGAAGGTAAAATTTTAAAAAATAAAGAGGTTTTAAAAGAGCTTCTTGCTCCATATTTTAAAGTTAGATTAGCTTCAATAAAAGATGAAAATAATCTTGCAAATAAACTTTTATCTGGGCATCCCATTTTATTTGCTTTTACAAATGATGAAATAGGAAAATTTTTCTGGATAAATAGATTTGGAACTTGGAATTTTATTAGAGGCGATGGAGACAAAGAAGGTTTTATGACTTTGCCTTGTGGAATAGGAAAGTTAAAAACAGGTTCTCCGGCCTTGGTATGTACTTTAGGACAAAATCAAATTATTGTAGATTTAATTACCGGAGCTTCCAATTTTCCACAGCTTAAAAAACTTGTAGTTGTAAATAACGGTCATGTTATTTTAGAAAGAAATATAAATTCTCAGGGAAAATTTGTAATAGAGTATATTGGAGCTTCAAAAGATTTAAAAGATATTGGAAATGGAATTAAGTTGCCTGTAAAAAATTTAGTAGGTATATATCTAATAACAGATAAAGCCTATAAAAGTGCTTTTAATCAAATGTATCTCCTTGGAAAATATGATAAAAGGTATTTTGAAGAAGTTTATAATGATTTTCCGTATATGAGAGTATATAAATTAAAACTTTCTAATTAAAAGGAGGATAATCTTGGTAGATACACACGCTCATTTACACTTTCCTCAATTTGATAAAGATAGAGAGGAAATTTTAGAAAAAATAAAAGAAAAATTTGATTTTGTAGTAAATGTTGGAATTTCTATAAAGGATAGTATTAAGGCTTTAAGTCTAGCTTTAAAGCAAAACAATATATATTCTACATTTGGAGTTCATCCTCATGAAGCAAAAGACACTGATTTAGAGGAATTTGAAAAGGTATTTAAAAAAGTATATAAAGATTATGGAAGGAAAATAGTAGCTATTGGGGAAGCTGGGCTAGATTTTTATAGAAATCTGTCTCCAAAGGAAAAGCAATATGAAGTTTTTGAGTTTCAAATTGATCTTGCAAAAGAATATAACTTACCTCTTGTTATCCACTGTAGAAATGCAGAAAAAGAGCTTAGTGAAATTATAAAAAGGAAGGGCAAAGATATAAAAGGAATAATTCATTGCTTTAATGGAGACAAGACTCTTTTAAAAACAGCTTTAGATTTAGGATATTTTATTTCTTACTCGGGGATAGTAACTTATCCGAAAAATGAAGCTTTAAGAGAGACTGTAAAATATGTTCCTATAGATCAAATTTTAGTAGAAACAGATAGCCCTTATCTTGCTCCTCAACCTGTAAGAGGAAAAAGAAATACACCTTTATATGTTGTTTATGTAATTCAAACTTTAGCTGATATTTTAGATATAGATTTTTTAGAATTTAAAAGAATTGTAACTGTAAATGCAAAAAGAGCTTTTAATATTCCTTTGACTATAAAAGAACTTCGTTTTGACCCAACTATAAAAGTAAAAAATGTTTTGTATGTTTACTTAGATAATCCTTCTCACGAAAAAGACGTTAAATTTTTCTTTGGAAAAAATGTGTCAAAGCTTCCTTATGAAGATAAACTTTGTGCAGGACATATACTTTATTTAATAAAAAATCCTAAGCTCTATGATAAAATTGTTTTTGTAGTGGAAAATCCTTCTCAGGAAATAGAGAAGGTAATAAAAGAATGTAAAGAATATCTTGAAAAAAGAAATGTAAAAGTTGAGGTAGAAGATGGCAAACATAGTGAGATTCGCCGTTTCTTTGGACAGAAAATTATTTAATCGTTTTGAAGAATACTGGAAAGCGAGAGGTTATATATCTCGATCAGAAGCAATAAGAGATTTAATTCGAGATGCTTTAGTAGAGGATATTCAGGAAAAAAATAAGGTAGTTTTTGGAACTATAACTTTAATATATGATCATCACGAAAAAGGTATAGGGGAAAATTTAACAGATATTCAACACAAATATCTTCACGTAATAATATCCTCCATGCATGTTCATGTAGATGCTCACCACTGTCTTGAAGTTATAGCAGTTAAAGGAAAATATAACGAAATTAAAGAGCTTGCAGATAAGCTTATAACCTTAAAAGGAGTAAAACATGGAAAACTTGTTATAACGGCAATTACACCTTAAGGAGAAAATTTTTGAGATTAAAAATAAATTTGGAAACAAAAAAGAATTCTATTTTAGATTTTAACTATCAATATTACCTAGCATCTTCTTTATATAACATAATAAGAAACGTAGATTTAGATTTTGCAAATAAACTTCACGAAAAAAGAACTTTTAAATTTTTTACATTTTCAAAGCTTTTTATAAAAAATAGAGAAATATTAGAAGAAGGCATAAAAATTTTAGATGGAAAAGTATATCTTTACCTTTCTTCCCCCTTAGAAGAATTTATTAGAAAAATAATATATGCCCTTTTCGAAAGTGGAGAAATAAAGATAAAAGACTTAAGTTTTTATGTTCAACAAATATCTCTTTTAGAATCCCCAAAAATAGATAATGAAATTATCTTCAAAACACTTTCTCCCATATGTCTTCGAACAAAAAAGGAAATAAATGGAGTATTAAAAGACTATGACCTTCTTCCTTCAGATAAAGACTTTAAAGAAAAACTTATAAAAAATTGGTATTTTAATCAAGATATGATAAAATAGTATATTATGGGAAGAAGAGGAAGACCGAGAAAATATACACGTAAATATAGGTGCCCTGAATGTGGTTCTAACTGGTGCGTAAAAAATGGAAAATCAAGAGATGGAAAACAAAGATATCTGTGCAAAGAGTGTGGCAGAAATTTCACTATAGGAGCAGAAAGATTAAAGAAACCAGAATTTTTAAAAGAGCAAGCTTTAAAAATGATAGCTAAAGGCTCTTCGATTTCCGCTGTATCAAGAATTTTAAATATTTCTCCTTGGACAATTTCCACTTGGATTCAAAGAGAGGGAAAACGTTTATTGAAAGAGCACGAAAAAAAGCAAAAACTATAGTAAGAGTTTAAACATGTTTATATATTCGTTAGCTATTAGTCTTTATTATGGAGGCAAATCTAATGAATTTATCAGATTTTGATAAAATACCATTAATTTACTTGACATAAAAAAATTACTGCATATAATTAAATTTAAACAACCTTTGCGGCTATTTTTTATATTATGAATACGTTGGTTCTCAAGATTTTAGCGTGCTCTTTAAATAAGACCGTTACGGTATGGAAACTTAATAAAGTACCAAAGTTTTGTTTTGCAAATATAACTTTAAATAAGACCGTTACGGTATGAAAATGAATTGTAAACAAAATTTTGGAACTATTCTGAAAAGTTGTGTAAAAAATTCAATCAAATGTTGAAAATCAAGAGCTTGTTACATCCTTTACACAATTTTTCGGTATAGAACCGAAGATATATAAAGTGTTTATATTTTTTAAGTCTGCTTTTTTGTTTTTTGTCCTATCCTATTTTCCTCAAGAGCTTTTTTTATGGGAATTAGATCTGGGAAAGCTTTGGATATTACATTTATAAGATGATTTGACATTTCTTCATCTTCAGGTAAATTTCTTAGTTTCCAAGCCGCATATTCTTTTACATCTTCTTCTACAAGTTTCCAAACAGTAGTAAATACGAAAACATCATCTAAAAGTCCAACTCCAGGAATAAAATCAGGTATAGCATCTATAGGCATAACAATATATAAAAGGGCTGCTCCTACGGAAACGAAAGTTTTCCAAGGAAGTTGGGGGTATTCTTTAGTTATATAATCTTTTAGCATACGTATAAGAAGCTCAATTTGATTAATATATCTTATAAGCTTGTCACTTTTAGAAACTTTCTCTAAAATTTCGTTGCTTTTTTTTAGAAGTTTTTCTACATCTTGTTCATTTAAACCTTGTTTTAAGTTATCAAAAAAGTTTAAAATTTTATCTTTATTTATCATTTTTCCCTCTTTAAAATTTGAAAATTAGTCTTAAAATTATGTTTAAAATTGTTAGGGTGGTTTAATAATTTATTTAGAAAATTATACTAAATTAAAATTTTTATCTTAGGGAGGGAGAAAGAATGGAATTTGTTGGTAGACACGTATTTATGGATTGTTTGGTAAATGATACAAAGGCAATTAGATCTATACAATCTGTTTATGATTTTATGGAAGAACTTTCTAGAAAAATAGATATGACCTTAGTTTATCCTCCTATTGTAGCAAGATTTCCATTTGCTCAAAGTGAGCTTGAGCAATTTGTAAGAAAATTAAAGGAAGAAGGAGTAGATTGTAAAACTTTAAAAATAATGGAAGAGCTTTTACATAAAAGATCTACAGAAGATTCTGGAGTTTCCGGAATTTCTGTATGGCTTGAAAGTCATTGCTCTATTCATACTTGGCCAGAAGAAAAGTTTTTCTCTTTTGATGCTTACTCTTGTAAAGATTTTGATCCATTTAAATGTATTGAACTTGTTATAGATTGGTTTGATGTATCCTATGCATCTATTATTGATACTGAGCGTTATATTGGCCACATGGCAAAAATCCGAGTATTTGAATATAAAGACGGCGAGCTTATTGAGAAAGGAAAACTTGGAGAAGAAAAAGTTAGAAAGATTGAAAGAAAAAAACAATAATAATAAATTTAATATAAAGATAGGAATTTTTCAGGGGGCTTATTAGCCCCCTTTGGAGGTTTTAAAATGTTTAGAAAAGCACTTTTAATTCAACTTGGACTTGCTTATAAAACATATAAAACTTTAGCTGAAAAGATTAAAGAGCTAGAAAACAAAGAGAAATATCTTGAAAAATATGGAGAGGAAGCTTTGAAAGAGCTTGAAAAAAAATTAGATATGGAAAAGGAAGAAATTTTAAAGGAGATTAAAAATTTAATTAAAGAACTTAATTTAGTAACTCAAGATGAAATTAAAGAGCTCAAAAGAGAACTTGAAATTTTAAAGGGAGAACTTAAAGAGTTAAAAGAGCTTTTAAAAAATAAGGTAACTTAATTTGAAATTTCTAAAAAGAACCTTAGAGATATATATTTGCTTTCTAGCTCTTTTTTGGGACTATTTTAAAAAAAGACCTCTTTATAAATTTTTTTTCTTTCCTTCTTATTTAGCTTTTAAAAATAAAATAGAGCCTTACCTAAAATATCCTCCCTCAAAACGCTTTAGAAAAATATTAGAAGATTTAGGTCCTACTTTTATAAAACTTGGCCAAATTTTATCCTTAAGACTAGATTTCCTTCCCCCAGATTTCATAGAAGAGCTTTCTCATCTTCAAGATAAAGGACCTAAAGTTTCTTTCTCAGTTTTACAGAAACTACTTGGTTCAAAAATATATGCCTTTGAATATATTGAAGAAAAGCCTATTGGAGTAGGTTCTATAGCTCAGGTTCATAAAGGAGTTTTAAAAACGGGAGAAAAAGTAGCTATAAAATTTATTAAGCCGGAAGCTAAAGAACAAATAAAAGTAGATTTAGAAGTTTTAAAAGTTTTTTTAAATTTTCTTTATACCCTACCTTTTTTAAAAACGAAACTTAAGCGTTTTAATTTAAAAAATATATTTGAAGAAATAGAAGATATATTAAAAGATGAACTTAATTTAGAAAACGAATCCTCTTATCTTACGCTATTTAGAGAAAACTTAAATTTAGACTTCTGTTATATTCCAAAGGTTTATTGGGATTTATCTAATAAAGATATTTTAGTTATGGAATATGTAGAGGGTGAAAAAATAACGGAGTTTGTAAAAAAACATAATCTTTCTTATAAAGAAATTGAGGATTTAATAATTAAATTTTTAAAAATAGCCTTTAGACAACTTTTTGAGCTTTCTTATTTCCATGCAGATTTACATCCAGGAAATATAGTAGTAACAAAAGATAGAAAAATATGCCTTTTAGATTTTGGAATTGTGGGAAGAATCCCAAGGAAATTAAAATTAGCTCATTCTTTATTTATATATGGGATAATAAGAAAGGATGAAAATATAATTCTTTATGCCTTAAAACTTGCAGGATTAATAAAAAAAGATACTAACGTAGAAAAACTAAAAAGGCATATTCTAAAAAATATAGATAAATATTTAGGTCGCCCTTTAAAAAGAATATCTTTAAAAGATTATATTTATGAAGAAATAGAAAATGCAAAAAAATTTAACATACATTTTTCAGAAGATTTAGTTTTACTTTTAAAAACTATTATTCATATAGAAAGCTTAGTTAGATACTTATATCCAGATTTTGTTTCACTCAATTTTTTAAAAGATTACACTAAAAAAATTTTGCCAAACCTAATTTTGGATTTTACTAAATATAAACTTGAAAAATTTTTATTTAAAGATTGAAAATATTACTTTTGCTATAATTAGGAAAATTTATTCTTACAAAGCCTTGGAAGGGCAGCAAAAATGAATATCTATATATTAGATTATGGAATGGGAAATATTAGAAGCGTATCTAAAGCCTTTGAATATGTAAATAATCAAGAAAACTTAAAGTTTAAAATTCTAGTTGTAAACTCTCCAAAAGAAATTATTAAACCGTCTTTAATTGTAATTCCCGGAGTAGGAGCTTTTAAAGATGCTGTTAAAAATTTAAAAAAATTAAATTTATGGGAAAAGATAATAGAAGAAAAGGAAAAGGGAACTTTTATTTTTGGAATATGTTTAGGTTATCATCTTCTATTTGAAAAAAGCTATGAATTTGGACAGGAAAAAGGATTTGGATTTATAAAAGGGAAAATAGTAAAATTTCGCCTTCCTAAAGCTTACAAAGTTCCTCATATGGGTTGGAACCAAATATATAAAAATGAAAAAAATATAGAAGAAAAGGCTATAGATATCTATAAAGATATCCCAAGCGGAGAATATGTATATTTTGTCCATTCTTACTATCCAAAAGATGTAGAAGAAAATGCCATTTTAACTTTAACCGATTATCATATATCTTTTGTCTCAAGTGTTTTTAAAAGCAATGTCTTTGGAACTCAATTTCATCCAGAAAAAAGTCAAAAAGTCGGTTTGAAAATCCTTGAAAATATTTTGAGGGGGCTTTTAAATGTTTTTTGATAGAAAAAATGCTTTTGTTCTTTTAGAAGATGGATATATGTTAGAAGGATATAATTTTGGAAAAGAAGGAACTACTTTAGGAGAAGTTGTATTTACTACTTCTATGACAGGTTATCAGGAGATTTTAACCGATCCCTCCTTTAAAGGTCAAATTGTTACTATGACTTATCCTTTAATAGGAAATGTAGGAGTAAATGAAGAAGATATAGAAAGTTATCAAGTTCACGCCGCAGGATTTATTATTCTAGAGCTTTCTCCTATATACAGTAATTGGAGAGCAAAAGATAGTTTAGAAAATTACCTAAAAAAAGAAAATGTAGTTGGTATTTTTAATGTGGATACTAGGGCTTTAACTAAACATATTCGTGAAAAAGGAGCTATGAGAGGGGGAATTTTTACTTACGAAGAAACTGAAGATGGATATACTCTAATAATTGATAAAGATAATAAAAAGATATTTGACTCTTTTGAAAATCTTAAAAATTATGCTTTAAATATGGTTTTAAATTCTCCAAAGATGGAAGGTTTAAATTTAGTAGATAAAGTTACAACAAAAGAAAAATATGAATGGAACACGGGAACTTGGACCTTAAAAGGATATAGAAAATATGATGAAAAACACTTTAAATATAAGGTTGGAGTTTTAGATTTTGGTATAAGATATAACATTCTTAGATGTATGGCAGATCTTGGGATTAAACCTATTGTTTTACCTGCAAATACTAAGGCTGAAGATATTTTAAATATGGATCTAGATGGTCTTTTTATTTCTTGTGGACCTGGAGATCCAGCTGCAGTTCCTTATATTGAAACTTTAAAAGTTCTTTTTGAAAAATTTAAAAAACCCATTTTCGGAATTTGTTTAGGTCACCAACTTACAGCTTTAGCTTTTGGCGGGAAAACTTTTAAACTTAAATTTGGTCATAGAGGAGCTAATCAACCTGTTTTAAACTTAGAAAACAAAAAAGTAGAAATTACCGCTCAAAATCATGGATTTGCTGTGGATCTAAATAAGCTCCCAAAAGATTTTGAAGTTTCCCATATTTCCCTAAACGATAAAACTTTAGAGGGTATGAAACACAAAACTAAACCTATTTTTACGGTTCAGTACCATCCTGAAAGCTCACCTGGACCTCACGATAGTAGGTATTTATTTAAAAGATTTTATGAACTTTTAGAAAAATACTCTGAGAAAAATCTTTAAAAGTATTAAAATTATTAGAAAGGATTTTAGAGGATTTATAAAATGCTTTATATTATAGCTATTATTATGTTTGCATGTGAAATATTAAATATCTTTGCATTTCTTTATAAAAATAGCACTTTAAAACAAGTGTCAAAATATTTATTTTTGTTTGGAAGTTTGGGACTTTTTGCTTATATCTTTAAACTTAAGGCATGTCCTTTAAATACTTTAAAAGGAAGTATATTACTTTTTGCTATATTTTTAGATATTCTAAGCGTATTTTTTGTTTTGAAATATCGCCTAGATTCAGTTATTTCCATTGTAAGTCCAATTTTAGGTATTATTATAATTTTATCCTTCTTTGTAGATAAATCTGCTTTTTATGTCCCTGTAAAACATTATGATTTTTTACTTAGATTTCATATATTTTCTTCATTTTTAGCCTATGCTTCTCTTATTTTCTCTGCTATAGCCTCCATACTTTTTTTAAGAGCGCACCGCTCCTTAAAGAAAAAGAAAATTTCTGAGGTATTCAAAGAAATACCTTCTTTTCCTTTTTTAGAAAAAGCTATAGATCATGCTACAGCTTTTGGTTTAATTTTTACAAGTTTTACAATTCTTACAGGTTTTATCTTACTTGAAATTTATTATCAAACAATTTTCATTTGGGATATAAAAATAATAGGTTTTATTTTGCTTTATATTCTTTACGTAATATTTTTTATCTTAAGGTTTGTAAAAAATATAAATATTGTTACTTGGGCTAAATATAATATTATTGCAGCTCTTTTCCTTTTTACTTTGTTTTTAATAGGAAATACTTTTATTCCTGGGATACATAATTTTAGTTGGAACTAAAGAGGGAAAAAATGTTTATAGGTTTAATTGGAACCTCTCATAAAACTGCTCCTATAGAAATTCGAGAAAAATTTTCTTTTAAAGAAGAGGAAACAAAAGATTTTTTGCTTAAACTTTTAGAAAATGAAAATATTCTTGAAACTTTTTTGCTATCTACTTGCAATAGAACCGAAATTTATTTTGTATCTAATATAGAAAATTTTGAACTAGTTAAAAATTTTTTAAAAAACTATAAAAAATTAGATTTTGATATAGATAAATATATATACACCCATAAAAATTTAGAAGCTATCTACCATGGATTTAAAGTAGCATCTTCTTTAGATTCTTTAGTTATTGGTGAACCTCAAATTGTAGGTCAATTTAAAAATGCTTATCTTTTGGCAAAGGAAATTGGTGCTATTGGCCAAATTTTAGATAGATTTTGTCAAACCGCTTTAAAAGTATCTAAAAAAGTTCGAACTTTAACAAATATTGCCAAGGGTGAAGTTTCTATAGCTTCAGTTGCTGTGGAGCTTGCAAAAAAAATTTTTGGAAGTTTAAAAGGAAAAAAAGTTGCTTTAATTGGGGCCGGGGAAATGGCCCAAAATGCTATAAAGCATCTTATAAAAGAAGGAGTAAAGGATTTAATAATTGTAAATAGAAATCAAGATAAGGCAAAAAATATAGCTGAAAATTTGAAAAAGGAATTTCCTTTTTTAAATATAGAAATTTACCCTTTAAATAAACTTTTGGAAGCTTTGGAAAAAGTAGATGTAGTAATATCTTCTACAAGTGCACCATCTTTTATCATTACATATGAGGATATAAAAAAAATAATAAATAAAAAAAAGAATTATTTATTTTTAATTGATATTGCCCTACCAAGAGATATAGATCCAAAGGTTCAAGAATTTGATAATGTATTTGTTTTTTATATAGATGATCTTGAAAAAATTGTAAAGGAAAATTTAAAACAAAGGGAACTTGAAGCTATAAAAGCAGAAAAAATTGTGGAGGAGGAAGCTATAAGATTTTACAAATGGCTTAAAGAATATCAAGTATATCCTATTATTGCAAGTATAAGGGAAAAGGCGGAAAAAATAAGAAAAGAAGAGCTTGAAAAACGTTTAAAAAAGTTAAATTTAGACGAAAAGACAAAAAAAGAAATAGATTATATGACAAAAGTAATAGTAAATAAAATTCTTCATACTCAAATTGCAAATGCTAAACTTTTAGCGAAGGAAGATGAAGATGGAAGTATAGTTAAAGTTTTAAAAAATTTGTTTGATATTTCTTAAGGTTTTTAGCTTTAAACTTTACTTAAGAGTTTTTAAATTTTTAAAGAACCTTGAAATTAAAATTTTTTATTATCTAGTTAAACTCAGTACCCCTCTTTTTTTCTATTGACCCTAACCTGTCCAAATGCTATATTTATCCTTAGATTTAATCTGGGACAAGTTTCTAAGGAGGAATTTAAATGGAAAGTTTAGCAAAAACAATAGATCTTATATGTAGAGAAAAAGGAATATCCAAAGATGAAGTTATAAAAGCTGTAAAGATTGCTATTATTAATGCTGCTAAAAAGGCTGGAATAAAAGGAAATTTAATAGTAAAGATTGGAGAAGATGGAAAGGATTTTGGAGTTTATCAGGAAAAAAAAGTTGTAGATGAAGTTAGAGATCCCGTATATGAAATTTCTTTAGATGAAGTTTTAAAAATGATTGCGGATGAGAAAGAAAGAGAAAGAATTATTCCTCCTCCAGGAAAAACTCATGAAGAAATAGAAGTAGGAGATGTTATATTAATCCAAATTAAACCTGAAGAACTTGGGAGAATACCAGCAAGAGTTGCTCAAAGCGTAATACTAAAAAAAATAAAGGAAGCTGAAAAAAAGCATCTTTATAAAGAATTTAAAGAAAAAGAAGGAGAAATAATTTCTGGAACTATAAAGGATAAAATGAAAAATGGAGATCTAATAATAGATTTAGGAAGAATAGTAGGAATTCTGCCTTATGAAGAGCAAATTCCAAAAGAAAGAAATTCGTCTAAATACGACCTTGGAAAAAGAATTAGAGGCGTAATTTATGATGTTTTATTTAACTATAAATTATATTCTGAAAAGAAATTTAGATACTATAAAGATTATGAACCACCTTATGTAATTTTATCAAGAACCCATCCAAAATTTTTAAAAAAACTTATGGAGATAGAAATTCCCGAAGTTAGAGATGGACTTGTAGAAGTAAAAGCGGTAGCAAGGGAACCGGGTATTAGAGCAAAAGTAGCAGTAGATACAAACGTAGATTATATTGATCCGGTGGGAGCATGTATAGGACTTAAAGGAAGTAGAATTCATCCAATTTCTCAAGAACTTTCGGGAGAAAAAGTAGAAGTTATAAGATATAGTGATGATTTAGCCGAATTTGTAAAAAGAGCTTTAAGCCCAGCAAGAGTTCTTCTTGCACGTGTTATAAGAGATGACGAAGAAGAAAGAAGAGTAGAAGTTGTGGTTCCAGATGAAGATGTATCTCTTGCTATTGGAAATAAAGGGATAAATGCAAAGCTTGCCGCAAAATTAACCGGAGCTTATATAGATATTATTAGAGAAAGTGATTATAAAAAAATGCTTGAACTTCAGAAAAAGGGTGAAGAATGTCAATAAGAGCTTGCTTTGCGTGTAAAGAAAGAAAAGAGAAAGAGGATCTTTTAAATTTTAAATTAATTTCTAAAGATTTTTTAAGGGAAGGGGAGATTTCCCTTCCCGAGACATTTTTAAATATATTTAAAGATGTTTCTAATATCCTTTTTTTAGATCTCTATTCTAAACTTCCCGGAAAGGGGATAAATATTTGTCCTAAAAAGGAATGTATAAAAGCAGCTCTAAAGAAAATTTATAAAGGAAAAAATATAGATGTAAACTCTTTTATAAACTATCTTTTAGAAACTATAGAAAAAGAGCTTATTACAAATTTAGTTAGAGCTAAAAAAGCCTCTTTAATAGATATAGGCTTAGACAATATAGACTATAAGGATAAAGATGCTTTTATTATTGTTTCTCAAAAAGCCTCTTTAAAAGCTCAGGAGAAGCTAAAAAATTTTTATAAAAATCTTCTTGTTTTAGATGAGGAAGATTTATCTAGTTTTGTGGGTTTAGAAAATAAAAATATAAAATACCTTTTAATAAAAAATACACCTTTAGGAAAAAAAATATTTCGTCTTTTAAAACTTTATAAAAGTTTAAAAAATGCAATCTAAGATAGATAAAACTTTAAAAACTTATGAAGATATATATAGGGAAACTTTAAATTTGCTTTCAGCTTATCAAGAAAAACTTCCACTTTATCGTCCTAAAATTTTAATAGATCTTTTAAAAGATTTATTAAAGTACTGGCAAAGCTTAGACGAAAAAAGAAAAATTTTTTTAGAAAAAGCAATAAATTATCTTTATACTTGGGAATTTTTAGGGGACAAAGCTAAAAAAAATCTTATAGAAAAGCTTACAAATAACATAAAATTTCACTTTTTACCTCAAAAACTTGAAGATATTTTAAAGGAAGAGAAAGAGAAAATAAAAAAACATTTAAAATATTTAAAAAGAGAAACTCCAAAATTTATCGAAAAAGAAAAGAAATTTGATTTATCTATTTTAAATTATCCAATTTCATCCCTAAAAAATTTGGAAAACAAATATAGAAATGTTTTTAAAAAATTATCTTTAAAGTATATAAAAGATATTTTTTACTATTTTCCTAAAAAATATGAAGATAGAAAAACAGTATATCCAATAAAATATTTAAATCTTGATGAAGTAGTAAATGTAGTTGGAGAAATAAAGCATATTTCCTATTTAGAAACTAAAAAAGGTAAGATAGTATTTAAAGCTACTTTAGAAGATGGAACTGGAAAAATTCATTTAGTATATATTTTTTCTAAAAAAAATGAACGTTTTTTTAAATTTTATAAAAAGTTTTTTGAGAAGGCTAAAAAATTAAAAATTAAAGTTATTGCAAGAGGAAAAGTAGGTCGTTTCGAAGATAATCTTGCTATTTTTCATCCTGAGGTAGATTATTTAACTTTTCCTTTAAAAAACTTTGGAAGCTATTTTCCAATTTATCCAGGATATTCAAAAATTTCTTTATCTAGGCTTATAAATGCCTTTGAAAAAGCTGTATCTACACTTGCCCCTTACCTACCTGAATATTTACCTAAGGAAATTCTTGAAAAATATAGTTTCCCTTCTTATGGAGAAAGTATATTTTATATTCATGTTCCAAATACTAATATAGATTTTAAGCTTTACGAAAATTTTGAAACTCCGTATCATAAAAGGCTTTTTTATGATGAAGTTTTTTTAATGCAACTTGCCATATTAAAGCAAAAGTTCTCAAGAGAGAAAATAAAGGAAGACTTAAATATAGAAGAAAAAGATTTAGAACCTATCTTAAAAACACTTCCTTTTGAACTTACAAATGCTCAAAAAAGAGTAATGAAAGAAATTTTAAAAGATTTAAAAGAGGGAAAACTTTTATCCCGTTTAATTCAAGGAGATGTAGGAAGTGGAAAAACTATCATTGCAATTTTAGCAGCTTATCTTTTTGCAAAAAAAGGTTATCAAGTTGCAGTTATGTGTCCTACAGAAATTTTAGCTTTTCAACACTACCAAAAATTTAAAGCTATTTTAGAAAAATTAAATATAAAAGTTGGATATCTAGTAGGATCTTTAAAACCAAGTCAAAAAAAGGAAGTTTATAAACAACTTGAAAATGGGGAGATAAAGGTAGTTATTGGAACTCACGCTTTATTTCAAAAGGATGTTAAATTTAAAAATTTAAAATTAGTAATTATTGACGAGCAACATCGTTTTGGAGTTGAGCAAAGATTAAGTTTAAAGGAAAAGGCACATAATCCACATATTTTAGTTATGACCGCAACCCCTATTCCTAGAACCTTAGCTTTAAGTTTATATGGAGACTTAGATGTTTCTATTATAGATGAGCTTCCAGGAGGTAGAAAAAAAATTATTACAAAAGTTATTTTTGAAAATGAAATAACTTCTATTTTTCCTCTTTTAAATAAAGAATTAAAAGAAGGTAGAAAAGCATATGTTATCTATCCTTTAATTGAGGAAAATGAAAAACTTGAAGAAATAAAAAGTTTAGAAAAGATGCAAGAATTTTGGAAAAAACACTTTAAGGATTTTGAAATTTATGTTCTTCACGGGAAGATGAAAGATGAAGAAAAGTATGAAGTTATGAAAAAATTTAAAGAAAGTAAAAGGGGTGCAATTTTACTTTCCACGACGGTAGTAGAAGTAGGAGTAGATGTTCCTGAAGCTACCATAATGATTATTGAAAATGCTGAGCGTTTTGGTCTTTCCCAACTTCACCAACTTAGAGGTAGAGTAGGAAGAGGCCCTTATCAATCCTATTGCTTTTTAGTATGTGGGAAAAAAACTTCTGAAAAATCTTTAGAAAGACTTTATACTTTAGAAAAATATACAGATGGATTTAAAATTTCGGAAGAAGATTTAAAACTTAGAGGAGCTGGGGAATTTTTTGGAACTCGTCAATCTGGAAAAAGTGATTTTTTCATTTTTGACTTTGAAAAAGTTTTCTCTCTAAAACTTTTAGAACAGGCAAGAAAAGATGCCTTAGAAATATTACAAAAATCTCCGGATTTATCAAAATATCCTCGCTTAAGTAAAATGTTAAAAGTAAAATTTGAGGAAAAAGATACTTATTTAAAGGTTTGAAAGTGATTTTAGAAGCTACGTACTCAGTTTTAATGTGGGGAATTTTTAAAATAGGTAATATAAAAACTGTTAAAACCCCAAGTTATTTTAAATTAGAAGGAAAAGTTTCTTTATTTTTTAAAAAAGCCTATGTATACTATTATCAAAATCAAACAAACTATATATATTTTGAAAAAAGCGGAAAGAAAAAAAGGCAAAGAAGATGGGTTTTTTATTTAGGTCAAATTCTTTATCATCAAAATTATAATTCTACTTTAGTCCTAGGAAAATGCATAGGAAAAATTGTAAAAAAAACAAAGAATGGTTTTATTTGTTATAGATTTTCCAAGGGAGATGTCAAAGAGGCCTGCGTAAAAATTAAAAATATAGGAAACTATACAATTCCTCAGGAAATAAAACTTTATGGAAATTTCCCTACGATATATATTAAATTGCGAAGTTATAAAATCTTAAATTAAGCCCGCAAACAAGCGGGCAAAATATATTATTTTTTCTTTTTCTTTTTGCCTTTAGATGGTAAAAGACCACGTTTTTTAAGAGCTTTAATAAGTCTTTTACGAGCTGCAAGCATTTTTCTTTTTCTTTTTTCAGATGGTTTTTCATAATACTCATGTCTTTTGATTTCAGTAAAAATTCCTTCTTTTTCACAAAGCTTTTTAAATCTTTTATATGCTTTTTCAAAAGGCTCTCCTGGAAGAACATAAACAGTAGCCAAGCTGTATCACCCCCTTTTTATTATTTATTTTCTTGTGTTTGAGAATTATAACAAAAATGGATATCTTTTGATATAATTTTCCATAAGTTTATTTTTAATTTAAAAGTAAACTAAGGTTTTTTATTTTAATTTAAAAGGTGAGATTTTCATGTTAACTACAATAATAAAGTATTTTGTTCCTATTGTTGAGAAACTAGCTGTTTTATTTTTAACTTTAATAGCTTTAACTTTACTTGTTTTTTCTTTTGGAGTATTTCTTAAGTATATAATTCACATGCCTCATTTAATATCTCATCTTCAGGATATTCTTATTTCTAATCCAAGCCTTGCTAAAAAAGAAATTCGGGAAATTATTGCAGAGTTTCTTTTATTTGCATTATCGGCCGAAGTTATTATTCTTTTAGTAAGACACGAACCTAGAGTTATTTTAGATGTTCTTTTTATTGCTATTTCTCGGGAAGTTATAGTTCAAGTCCATTCTTTTGTAGATATGCTTCTTGGAGTTATCTCTATTGCCATTTTATTTTTCATAAGAAAATATCTACGTTTGAAATACAAAAAGGGGTCCAAAACATATGAGGAGGCTATGTAATGAAAAATTTTTTTGTTTTAAGTTTTACATTTTTTAGTTTAGCAATTGCTCAGGAAATACAGTATGATTATAAAGTAAATGTTTATCCAGTAAAAACTCCTCAAAAAATTTTAAAAGTAAGAAAGACATATAAAGCTTCAAGTGTTTTATCTTCTCGAAATCAAATATCAAATGAAAGCTTTTCTTCTCAGGATATAGAAACTTTAAAATCACAAGTAAATAATATTTCTGATCCGGAAATAAAAGCTTTACTTTTGAAAATATTAAATAAATTGGAGGAAAATGAAAAATTAATAAAAGGACTCTCTAAATCCAGTTGTAATGAAGAAAGAATAATTAAAAAACTTTCTCGTATTATTCAAGATAAGCTTTATTTAAGTAGAAAATATACATATGCTTACATTAAAAAGGTATTAGAAGAATACAAAAAGGAAATAGATAAAATTATCAAAGAAAATAATGAAAATTTAAAAGAAGAATTAAAAAGAGATTTTGAAAGAAGTTTAGATACAAAAATATTGAAAGCGAAAAATGATTTAGCTTCACTAGTAAGTCAATCTTCCTCGGATGTAAAAAATAATATAGAAGATGTAAAAAATAATTTATATCAAATTTCTAATAAATTAGATAGCTTATCTAAAACTCAAAATGAATTAAAGGAAACTTTAGTTTCCAATTTTTCTTTTATTAAATATTTGTTAATAGGAATATCTGTTATTCTTGTGTTAGGATTTATTATTTTAGGCTTTAAGCTTAATAAAGCTTCCCAAGAAAATATAGAAGAAAAACATGAGGAAGAGGAATGATTCTTTCTTTTGATTTAAGTTTTGAAACAGGATCTTTTAGTATTTTAAAAGAAAATAAGGTTTTATATATGGAAAGTTACTTAGAAAAAAATCATATATCTATATTTCCAAAAAAACTAAAGAAAGCTTTTGAAGATATAAAAAAAACTTTTAAAGATATAAAAAAAGTAATTGTTTGCACAGGGCCTGGTTCTTTTACAGGAATAAAAATAGCTTTAGCTTTTGCAAAGGGCTTAAAAGAAGCTTCAAATATAGATGCTGTCGGTGTTAGCACCTTAAGAGCATATGCTTACCCCTATTTTCTTTTTACTCCTACCTTAGTTTTACTAAAAGCTCCTAAAAATGGAGTTTACGCGGCTTGTTTTTATAATTCTTTAACTTTACTAAAAGAAGGTTTTTACTTTCTTGAGGATATAAAAAACTTTTTAGAAAAAAATAAAGGTCTTACTTTAATTGGAAACTCACCTTTTATTACCGATCTTTCACAAGAATTTAATATAGAAAATATAGATTATTTAGAAAAACCCCTATCCTTAAACGCTTATTATGTAGCAGATAGGTTTCCATTACCTTTAAAGGCAAATTATTTAAAAGACGCAGATGTTAATTTAAAGGGTTTGGAAAAAATAAAAAAAGAATTTGGAATTAGTCTTGAATAAGGAATTTAAAATTATCTCTTTAATAAAAAAAACTTTCTCCTCAAAATATATTGGGGATGACTGTGCTTACCTAAATCTTTTTGGAAAATATGCTTTTACCTCAGATGCTTTAAATGAAAATACTCATTTTAGGCTTTGGAATATAAAAAATTTATTTTTTTATCTTGGATATAAAGCTTTATGGATAAATATATCAGATATTTTAGCGTCGGGCAGTATTCCAAAATATTTTCTTTTAAATTTAAATATAGATTTAGAAAAGTTTAAGATAGAAGAATTTTTGAAAGGTTTAAAATTTGCTTCCCAGCTTTATAACATAGAGCTTATAGGTGGAAATACCTCTTACTCTAAAAATATTTCGGTAAATATAACTTTATTTGGTAAAACTATTAAACCTTTTTTAAGAAATCAGGCAAAAGAGGGAGAGTATATTTTTGTATATAAATACACTGGAGAAGCTGCAACTGGCTTAGAAATTTTAGAAAAAAAGGAAAATTTTAAAAATTTGTCTTTTCTGGAAAAATACTTCATAAAAAGATTTTTTATGTTCTATATACCTTTAAGTGTTATAAAAACTTTATTTTCTTTAAATATAAAGTGTGCAATAGATTTGAGTGATAGCTTAGCTTTTTCGGTTAATCTTCTTGCAAAATTGTCTAAAAAATATTTTTTTATTGATTTAAAAAATTTTCCTTTATCTCCAAAGCTTCTTAAATATTATAAAAACAAAAAAAAAGCTTTAGATAAAGCCCTTTTTGGTGGAGACGATTATACTCTTCTTATAACTGCCCCTCCCAAATATTTTTCTCTTTTAAAAAAACTTGGTTTTCTAAAAATTGGAATTGTAAAAAAGGGTATAGGTTCAAACTTAAACCCAAATAGTTTTTACCATTTTTAATAATCTTTTTAGATTTTATCTTAAATCAATTTTTATTTGTAAATATTATCATATCTCAAAATTGTTAGAAAATCAGATAATTACATAATTATCTATATTTCTTTGTATTTCCAAGCTTTAAATATTAAACTCTTGATTTTCTTAAAATTTTATATTAAACTATATATATATTATGAAAATGATTGCTAATTGTAAAAAAAAAAAATGGTAGGAATATTTAGATTATAATATTTTCAATTAAGAGGTAGATAATGGTAAGCGTTGTTTTAGCTATAGCTATAGTTTTTACAGTTTTTATATATATCTTTTTTAAAGCTATTTTTATGGAAGCAAAATACGATAAAGAAGATCTCGTGTTTGTTCTAATGGGTATAACTATAGCTTTTATTCTTATAAAGGAAAGAGAATAGATTTTATTCTAATCTATATATTTCACTTTCATATTCTCTCTATGATAATATTAACTAGAAATTATCTCAAAAGTAAATAAAATGTTCATTTTCTCCAATATAATTATTTGAGAATTTATCAGTTAAAAGTGCTTATAAAATTGTTAGGAGCTTGAACATAAAAACTTATTGTGAAGAGATATAAGTTAAAAATTTAAGGAAGAAAACTTCCTTAAAATCTTTTTCCAGTTATGTTGAGGGTATTTTAGCGAAATCTGATAAATTCGCTGGTTTTACTTTTATAACAAAGATTAATAGCTAATGAAGGGGCAACTTTTCTTCTTTTCCTTTTTCTAATTTTAATCCTTTTCTTTAGTCTTACACTTCCAATAATTAAAAAAACCTTTGATTTTTAGCTATAATTTCATACAAAAAATTAAATATTTTGGGGGAGAAGATGAAAGTTTTAATTTTAGGAAGTGGAGCAAGAGAGCATGCTCTTTCATATAAATTTTCTTTAAGTGAAGATATAAAGAAAGTTTATCTTCTACCAGGAAATGAACTTGTTAAACGTTTTGAGGATAATGAAAAAATAGAAGTTGTGGATAATATTTCTTTAAAGGATTTTGAAAAGATAAAAAATTTTGTTAAGGAAAATAAAATTGATTTAACTTTTGTGGGTCCTGAAGCCCCTCTTGTAGAAGGTATAGTTGATGAATTTCAAAAGGAAAACTTAAATATTTTAGGTCCAGATAAATTTGCGGCTCAACTTGAGGGAAGCAAGGCTTTTGCAAAAAATTTTATGAAAAGATGTGGCATTCCTACGGCAGATTTTTACACATTCAAAAGCTATGAGGAAGCAAAAAGTTTTTTAGAAAATTACTTTGATAAAGGTCTTTTTGGAAATGAAAAAGTAGAAGACTTTAAAGATATATATAAAAAAGGTTTTATTGTTATAAAGGCAAGCGGACTTGCTTCCGGAAAGGGAGTTTTAGTAACAAATGATAAAAAGGAAGCTCTAGATTTTCTAAAAAAAATTATGGTGGATAAAATATTTGGAAAATCTGGAGAAGAAGTCGTAATTGAAAAATGTTTAGATGGAACTGAGTGTTCTTTTTTTGCTTTATGTGATGGAGAAAATTTTGTGTCTTTTCCAACTGCGCGAGATTATAAAAGAGCATATGATGAGGATGAAGGTCCAAATACCGGGGGTATGGGAGGATACTCTCCAAATCCAATCGTAGATAAGGATCTTAAAGAAAAAATAATAGAAAAAATTATAAAACCTACTTTAAAAGGTTTGAAAGAGGAAGGACATCCATATAAAGGTGTTATTTATTTAGGACTTATGATAACAAAAGATAAAGAACCTTATGTTCTAGAATATAATGTTAGATTTGGAGACCCAGAATGTCAAATTTTAGTTAGAAGAGTAAAAGATGATTTTGGAAAGCTTTTTAAACAAGCCTTAAATGGTAATTTACCTGAGAAAATAGAGGAAGATCCTAGAAAAGCCTTTTGTATAGTTTTAGCAAGTGAAGGTTATCCTTTTGCACCTTGTGAAATAGATTTAAAAGCTTTAGAGGGAAAATTAAAATCCTTAAATGAAAAGGACTTAAAAGATATAAAAATCTTTTTTGCAAATAAGAAAGGGAGAATTTTAAGTGTAACCTCGTTAGGAGATACTTTCAAGGAAGCTAGAGATAAGGCTTATAAAGTAATGGAAAAAATAGCCTTAGAAAATACCTTTTATAGAAAAGATATTGGAAAAGATGTTTTAGAAAAATAAGTAAACGTATACCGAGGGCAAAAATGCTAGAAAAGTTTGACCTTTATGAAGATATTTTAGGGGAAAAGGTAGATTTAGAAAAGCTTGAAACCTGGGATAAAAAGGTAGTTTGGCACCCTTTTACCCAAATGGCGGAGTATGAAAAATATAAACCTTTAATAATAGTTAAAGGTGAAGGAAATTATCTAATAGATATAAATGGAAAAAAATATTTAGATGGAGTATGTTCCGTTTGGTGTAATGTTCATGGACACAATGTAAAAGAACTTAATGAAGCTTTGTATGATCAAGCAAATAAAATAGCTCATTCAACCTTACTTGGAGCAACAAATATTCCAGCTATTTTACTTGCAAGGGCTCTTTTAAAAATAGCTCCTAAAAATTTAAAACATGTTTTTTATTCGGATGATGGTTCTACAGCTATGGAAGTAGCTTTAAAAATGGCTTATCAATATCATAAAATGAAAGGGGAAAACAATAGATATTTGTTTGTAAAACTCTCTGGAGCATACCACGGAGATACCATAGGAAGTGTATCTTTAGGAGGAGTAGATTTATTTCATTCTTTATATAAGGATTTACTTTTTGAAACTATAAAAGTTCCTCCGCCTTTCCCAGAAAATGTTTTTGGGGATAGAAAAGAGGCTTACGAGCGTTCTTTGGAAGAGATAGAAAAAGTTTTTGAAAAGTATGCAGATAAAATTGTAGCTTTTGTAATGGAACCTTTAGTTCAAATTGCAGCTGGAGTAATCACGCATCCTAAAGGTTATTTAAAAAAGGTTCGTAAGCTCTGTGATAAATATAATATTTTACTTATCTTAGATGAAGTAGCCACAGGATTTGGAAAAACTGGAAAATATTTTGCATGTGAACTTGAAAATGTAAAGCCAGATATCATGGCAATTTCTAAAGGCTTAACCGCAGGTTATATGCCCCTTGCAGCTACTTTATGTACAGAAGAAATCTATAGAGCTTTTTATGGTGGAGACTACGCTTCTGGTAAAACTTTTTTTCACGGCCACACATATACCGGAAATCCTTTAGGATGTAGAGTAGCCTTAGAAAATTTACGTCTTTTTAGAAAGAAAGGTTATCCTTATACTTTAAAGGAAAAAATTGAAAAAATAGAAAAGAGACTAAAAGAGGAGCTTTTAGATTTAAAGCATGTCGGAGATGTAAGAGGAATTGGTTTTATTTGGGGAATTGAACTTGTAAAAGATAAAAAGAGAAAAATTCCATATACTTGGAAAGAGGATGTTGGAAGAAGAGTTTCAAGAAAAATAATAGAAAAGGGAGTTTTTACACGGCCTTTAGGCCCAATTTTAGTATTTATGCCGCCTTTATCTATTACTTTAGACGAAATAGACTTCATGGTGAAAGTTTATAAAGAAGCTATTTTAGAGGTTTTAGGATGCTAGCAAAAAGAATAATTCCATGTCTAGATGTTAAAGATGGAAGAGTAGTTAAAGGAATAAATTTTGTAAATTTAATAGATGCTGGGGATCCAGTAGAACAAGCTGAGGTTTATGATAGAGAAGGAGCAGATGAGCTTGTATTTTTAGATATCACTGCATCCTATGAAAAACGCTCTATTATGATAGATGTAGTAAAAAAAGCTGCAGAAAGAGTTTTTATGCCTTTAACTGTTGGAGGTGGTATTAGAACTATAGAAGATATTAGAAATCTTCTTCTTGCTGGAGCAGATAAGGTTTCTATAAATACAGCTGCCGTAAAAAATCCTTCCTTGATAAAAGAGAGTGCAAAAATTTTTGGATCTCAATGTATAGTTGTAGCTATTGATGTAAAAAGAACCAAAAAAAATGGAAAGACTTTTTTTGAAGTTTTTATTCACGGAGGGAGAACTCCTACCGGATTAGATGCTATAGCTTGGGCCAAAAAGGTAGAAGATTTGGGAGCAGGAGAAATTCTTCTAACTTCTATGGATACAGATGGAACTAAAAGTGGATATGATCTGGAAGTTTTAGAAATTATTGCAAATGAAGTAAAAATTCCAGTAATAGCTTCAGGAGGTGCTGGAAAAAAAGAACATTTTTTAGAAGCCTTTAAAGCTGGAGCAAGCGCAGCTCTTGCAGCTTCCATTTTTCATTTTAGAGAGCTTTCCATAAAAGAGGTTAAAAAGTATTTAAAAGAAAACAATATCCCTGTGCGTTTATAAACGTTTAGAGAGGTTTTTTATGAGAAATATAAAAGCTTTTTTAAAGGACATTAATCAAAAGCCTTTGGATCCATTTATATGTATTATAAAATCTCCAAAAGCAAATCATTATAAAAATCAAAGTTTAGCAAAATTTTTTCTAAATAGAAAGAAAATAGTTTTAGAAAAATTTATTCTTTTGAAAAAACCTCTTCAAAATTTTTTCTCCCGTGTTAAAAAAGCTTTTTTCAAAAATTTAAATTTATGGCCAGAAAGTATTTTTTGTTTTAACTCTATAAAAAAAGATTTACTTTTAAGGATAAACGTTTCTGTAAACTTTTCAGAAAAGAAACTTTTTGAACTTCAAAAGTTTTTATTAGATTTAGATCCAAAGGTTTGTGGAGGTTCTATTTTTAAAAATTTTGATAAAGAATTTTGTAAAGTAATGGAGTTTGGACGAAATTTTACCTACGAAAAGGTAGATACTTATCTTTTTAGAGTATCTTCCGAAAGTACTTTTCCGGAAAATTCCTATATTTTACCAGAAATAATTGCTTATTTAAGAAATTTATTTAAAAAGGAAAATTACAACACTATGGTTCATATAAACGCAAAAATTGGTCTTTTTACAATACCCTTAGCTAGACTTTTTAACAAAGCTTTTGGTTTCGATCCATCTCCTTTTAATATATATGATGCGTTAATAAATAAGGATATTGCAAGACTACAAAAAATTTTGTATTTCTTTTCTAAATCTATACTAGAAAGTATTCCAGATGTAATATCCATAAATCCAGATGTACTTTTGATAGAAAATAAATCTCCTGTAAACCCTAAATTTTTTAGGGAAGTTTTGAAAAATACTTTTATAAAAAAAATAATTTTAATATCGGAAGATCTATTTAAAAATGATTTTGTTGAGCTTAGAAAATATAATTTTAAACTGGAAAAAATAGCTGTAGCAGAAATATCCCCAAAAGAGAAAAAGTATTTATATATCTCAAGTTTTGTATTTAAAAAGTAGAAGCTAGTGTATTGTATCTATTTATATTTGGATTTATATTTAATGTATTAATAACTTAATAATACATTAAAAATAGTTAAAAAAATAGAAGGTAGGTATGAAAAACGAACTTCTAAAAATTTGGAAAGATAATTTTCTAAAGGAAGTTCCAATATACTACCAAAAGAAAAATGGCAAATATAAAGAATATCTTTTTAGTGATTTTGGAAGACTTATAACATATTATCAAAGACTTTTAAAAACTCAGGAAGAAGATAGGGTTTTAATTTTTTCTGAAAATAGTCCATATTTTATAGGGGCCTATTTTGCAAGTATTTTTAAGGGAAATATTGTAGTTCCAGTAGATCCCTTTTTAGCTTATTTAGAGCTTTTTAATATTCTAAGGGATTGTCAGCCAAAAGCTATATTTACTTCCAAAAAAAATTTAAATGTAGTAAAAGATGCTATAAAAAACTTAGGATATACCCCTCAAGTTATTGTCTTAGAAAATATCTCCCTTGCAAATGAAATTGAAATAGAGCTTGTAGATAGAGATTTTGATAAAGTAATGCAAATTCTATACACTTCTGGAACTACAGGAAATCCAAAGGGAGTAATGCTTACTTTTAAAAATATTTTTTCAAACATATATGGAATTGATGAAACAAAAATTCTAAAGTCAGATGATCGAGTAATTGTAATTTTGCCATATTTTCATGCTTATCCGTTAATGACAACTTTGCTTTTACCTTTTACTTTAGGAATTAAAAGTTATCAAATAGAATACTTAACTCCAAAAGATATTTTATCTACTTTAAAAGACGCAAAAATAACTATTTTAGTTGGTGTTCCAAAGTTATTTTCCTTATTTTTAAATGGAATTTATAAAAAACTTGAAGAAAATAAGATAAAAAAAATTTCTTTTTCTTTATTTTCAGGTCTCACAAAAAAACTAGATATAAAACTTTTAAAAAAGCTATTTTTCAAAAAGCTCCATAAGGAATTTGCTCCTTACATTAGATATTTTATAAGTGGAGGTGCTAAACTTCCAAAAGAAATTGGAGAAACTTTTTATGCCCTTGGTTATACTATTTTAGAAGGATACGGATTAACTGAAACTTCTCCTATTGTTAGTTTTAACCGTCCAAATGCTTTGAAGATAGGCTCTGTTGGTCTTCCTATAAAACATTGCAAAGTAAAAATATCTAAAGATGGGGAAGTTTTAGTAAAAGGTTTAAATGTAATGAAAGGATATTTTAATAAGCTTGAAGAGACTCGAGAAGTATTTACAGAAGATGGATACTTTAAAACTGGAGATCTTGGAAAAATAGATAAAGATGGATTTTTATATATCACAGGAAGAAAAAAAGAACTCATTGTTTTAGATACTGGAAAAAAAATTTTTCCAGAAGATATTGAAAATCGAGTTCTAAAAAGTCCATTTATAGAAGAGTGTGCTCTTTTGTATTTAGATGGAAAGCTTGTTTTAATTGTTAAACCTTATGAAGAATTTTATGATCATCCAAATTTAGATAAGATTTTAAAAGAGGAAATTCATAAAGCCTTAAAAACACTTCAATTTTGGCAAAAACCAAAAGAAATAAGAATAAGTTTTGAAAGTTTACCTCGAACTAGAATAGGGAAATTAAAGAGATTTTTACTTTACGAATTATATAAAGAGCTTTCAAAAAAAATTTAAAAAGGAGATTTTATGGGTTGTCCTTGTAAAGAAAAAAAAATAAAAAAACTTCCAAAGACGGCTTTATCAAGTGTAAAAGTTTCAATTTATCCAGGATGTTGTAAACAATACGAAGAAGAATTTTCAAACTTAATAGAAGCTTTAAATTTACTTCCTTGCGAATATTATATTTTTGACGAACTTCCTTGTTGTTCTCATAACGTTTTTGCATTTTTAAGACCTCAGCTTGCTGTAAAAGTGAATATAAATTCTTTAGAGGAAATGAGTAAATATTCAAATGTGGCGCTTACTTCTTGTTCTTCATGCTTTTTATGTTTTAAAGAAACCTTAAAAGTAGCTTATGAAGTTTACAGAGAGCATGTAGTAAATCCTTTTTTTAAGCTTTATAACTCTTTTACTTTTCTTTACAAGTTCTTTTTCAGATACCTTTATACAGCCTTATCTTTTTACCAAAATAAAAAAATTCTTTTTTTAATAGGTATTCATAATATACTGGGGGAAGATAGAAAAGATATCTTTTATGATTATCTAATGGAATTTTCTGATCTTAATATAGATATTTTTGAATATAAATATTTTGACTTTAACACCCTAAGAAAGTATAAAATATATAAAGAACCTTTTGATTTTTATGTAGAAACTTTAAAAAAAGTGAAAGAAAAATATGACCTTGCAATTTCTTTCTCTTCTCTAAATACTTTCTTTTTAAAACAAATTTTTAAAGATTTTATAAAAGATATTTGGAAGGAAATTGCAAATTTAAAATACCGCCTCGGTTAAGGAGGTAATAAAAGTGAGAGATATATATATAACTTTTTTACTTTGTATTTTAGCATTTTTTGCATCTTCTATCCCTTTTGGGTATATAATTGCAAAATTAAAAGGTATAGATATTAGAAAATATGGTTCAGGGAATATTGGAGCTACAAATGTTACTAGAGTTTTAGGGAAAAAATACGGAGCTTTAGTTTTATTTTTAGATGCTATTAAGGGAGCTATTTTTGTTTTAATAGGTAAATTTTTTAACTTAAATCTTTTTGAACTTACCTTAATTGCCTTATTTGCAATTTTGGGACATATGTTTTCTCCCTTTCTAAAGGGTAAAGGTGGAAAAGGGGTTGCAACTGCAGTTGGAACTTTTTTAGTAATTTCACCTTTGACAACCTTATTTGCAATTTTAGATTTTATTTTAGTGTTTTTAGTAACTCGTATAGTTTCTCTATCTTCTTTATCCGCAGTCTTAATTTTTCTTCTTAGCTTTCCTTTAATAGAAAGAAGAGATCCTTATATGCCTTATGCCCTTATTATAGTTTTAATTATAGCTACATTAATTTTTTATAAACATAAAGATAACATTTCTCGTCTTTTAAAAGGACAAGAATATAGATTTGGAGAAAAAAGATAATGTTTTTTGAAGCTTTAGGTGAATTTTCAATATTTTTATTTAAAGTTCTTTTTACTCCTTTTAGACTTAAACACTTTTTTAGAGATTTTTTTACTTATATTATTCAAAGTACACCTTTAATTGTTATGGCTTCCTTATCTGTAGGAGCTGTTTTAGCTTTAGAAGGATATATTTCTTTAAAACCTTTTGGCGCTACGGATTATATAAGTGCAGGGGTAGCTTTATCTTTATTTAGGGAGCTTTCTCCAGTTATGGTAAATTTTTTACTTGCCGCAAGAAGTACATCTTCGCTTGCAAGTAAAATTGCAACTTTAAAAGTTACAGAAAGATTAGAAGCTTTAGAAATGCTTGCTATAAATCCGATTTCTTTTTTGGCCACTCCAGCAATGTATGCTTTTATCTTTGGAAGTATTCTTTTAACTCTTATTGGAGATGCGTTTGGAATTTTAGGGAGTATATTAACTTGTAAATATGCTTTTTCTTTAAATTCTAAGGCTCAATATAGCTATATATATACTATCATAGAATATAGAGACTTACTTCATGGGCTCATAAAAAGTTTCTTCTTTGGTATTTTTACTTGTGCTTTTGCATGTTATTTTGGTTTTAAAGCAGATTTAGGAAGTGAAGGTGTTGGAAAAGCAACTACAAGAGCAGTAACATACTCCTCTATTTTTATATTAATTTCAGATTATTTTTTAACAAACATCTTACATTCTTTAAAAATTTAAAATTGGGGAAGAAAAATTCTTCCCCATAAATTATTTTTTAAACTCCTTTTTTACTTTTTCCAAAGCTGCTTGCATTAAATCTTTATAGTGTAAACGAAGTTTTTTTAGCTCTTCAAGTTTAAGTTCCTCTTCCGGAGTTAAATATTCTTTTCTTTCCATTTCATCTATTAAATCATCTAATTCTTGATGTTTTTCTTCCCACTCTTTAAATTCTGGAATATTTTTTCGAGCTATCTCTTTTAAGTTTTCCATAATTTTCCTCCTAAAGATTTTAATCTACTAATATTTTTATTATAACATCACTTAGTCTCTGCATTTAAAATTTCTATATATAGTTGAAAAATATAATCTGGATCTTTTAAACACTTTTCTAATTTAGATTTATAACTTGGATATTTTTTGATCATTTCTTTTATAAGCTTTTTATAAGTTTCTATGTCCCCCTTCCCTTTATAATAAATTGCATTTTCAATATCACTTGTTAAATCTAAAAGGGAAGATTTTTGGTTTTCTCCCTCAATTTCGTATATTAAAGTTGTATTTTCTTTATTTTTTGTATTTTTATTTAAATTTTCCTTTTGTATTTTAGTTTTATTTTCTAAAATGTTGGTAACTTCATTTTCCTTTTTAATGTTTTCTATTTTACTTCTAGTTAAGGTTAAATTTTCAAAAGTTTTATTAGAACTTCCTTTTTTCTGTAAGTTCACATTTTTTAACTCAAAAGAATCATTTAATCTATAATTAGGAATTAAATTTGATGTGTAATTAGAATTTTTTAAAATTTTCTGAAGTTCATTAAATACAGATAAAATTTTTGAAATATTTTGAGTTAAGTTATCGAGTTTTTTATTTAAAATTTTTATTTCTCTTTTTATTTCATTTTGATTAGTAGTTAAATTATCTATTTTTCTATTAAGTAAAGTAATATTATCTTTTATTACTTTAGTTTCATTTAGAAGTTTCCAAAGTCTTTTTCTATTTCCCCTTTCTAAAAGATAAGTTCCCCATATAATTCTAAATTCTTTTGGAGAAAGAACCAAGTTATATTTTTTTTGTTTAGTTTTTGCATATGTAAAGTTAAAACATAAAAGACTTATAAAAAGTAGAAAAAACGATTTTTTCATTTCTTGCCTCCAAAACTTTTATACTTTTTCTTTGTTTTAATTTATTATAACTCTCATCTTTTCAATTTCTAAGTGCTTACAATTCAACAATTTATAAATATTGTATTTTCTTTATATTATAACCTTCCTATTTCTTCTATAGGGTGTTATAATAAAATCATAATGGTTTTGATCATAAATTTTATTTGATTATAAATTTTTTCTAATACCATAGTTTTTTAAAATTATCTACTATTAAATAAATTTTTATTTTACATTACCATGAAAATTATTAAAAAATTTAAAGGGAGGATAAAAAATGAAAGAAAAAAAAGTATTATGTGAAGTTTATGCAAGAGTTGTAGGTTATCACAGACCAACTATGAACTATAACTCTGGAAAGAAACAAGAGTGGGTTGAAAGAAAGCTCATCAAAAACTTAAACTCTCTTTTAGTAAAAAGGGCAACCGCTTAATTTGGGAAGGGCCCTTTTGGCCTTCCCATTTTTGTACGAGGAAAAAATGAGATTTGTAGGATTAATAAGATCTTCTTTAATAGAATATCCTCCTTATATAGCCCATATAACTTTTGTTCCCGGTTGTATTTTCCGCTGTGATTACTGTTATAACAAAGAAATTGTGGAAGATACTTCTGAGGAAAATTATACTGAAAAAGATCTTATAAATATGATTAAATTTGATAACAAATTTTCAAAATTTGTAAAAGCCCTTGTAATATCTGGTGGAGAACCTCTTTTATATCAAAAAGAATTAAAACCCTTTGTTGAAGAGCTCAAAAATTTAGGTTTATATGTAAGAATAGATACTACTGCGGCTTTAAAAAATGAAGATTTTTTAGAAATTTTAAATGGGTTATCTATAACTTTAAAACCAATTTCTTACTATAACGCATCTCAAATTAGAAATTTAAAGGAAAATTTAAAAATTTCGCAAGATTTGGATTATAACTATAGAGAACTTAGAATAACTTTAACTCAAGAAAATTATAAAGAGGTTTTAAAAACTTTTGATAGCATTAAAAATATTTTAGATTTTGAAAAATGGGATTTTAAAATTATTAAAGCAAAATTTATAGATGAGAACGTTCATATAGGAAAGTTTACTTTAATTGAAGATAAAATTTTGGAAAACATTTATCAAAGTTTTAAAAATTATCCTTTTAAATCTATAACCCTTCAAAAGTAAGTTTTCCTTTCAAATAGTATAATTAGTTTTGCAAAGGAAAATTTTATCTTTATTTGAAAATCCTATTAAGAATTTACAAAATCATAATAGAGGTAAAAATATGAAAGTTATTTTTGAAACAAAAATTCCAATTACAATAAATCTAGAAGATGTTTTTGAAGAGATAGGAATTCCTAAAGATACCTCATATAAAATTTTAAAAAAATCTATAGATGCTCGTTTAAAAACTCCTCATATTTTCTATAGACTTTTATTAGATATAGATGATACATTAGCTCAAAAGCTTCTTTCGAAAAATATGGTTTTACCTTATGAAGAGGAGGAAAAACAGCTTTCTATAAAAAAATCTAAAGAAGAAAGAATTTTAGTTGTAGGAAGTGGACCTTCTTCTCTATTTTGTGCTTATGTTTTAGCTTTATCTGGAAAAAAAGTAGTTATTGTAGAAAGGGGAAGAAGAATAGAAGATAGAGTTAAAGACGTTGAAAAATTTTTTGAAAAGCAAGTTTTGGATGAAAACTCAAATATTCAATTTGGGGAAGGGGGGGCTGGAACTTTCTCAGATGGAAAACTATTTTCTAGAGTTAAAAGCGAATATAAAAAATTTATTTTTGAAACTCTAGTAAAATGTGGGGCTCCCGAGGATATTTTATATCTTTCTCATCCTCATATTGGAACAGATAAATTAAGATCAACTATTGTTAATTTTAGAAAGCTTCTGGAAAATTTGGGAGTTGAAATTAGGTTCTCTACTTTATTTTTAGACTTTGAACTTAAGGAAAATAAAATAGTAAAAGTTATTTTAAAAGATTTAGAAAAAAGAGAAATTTATGAAGAATATTTTGACAAAATTATTTTAGGAATTGGACACTCTGCAAGAGATGTATATTTTACTTTATATAAAAAAAATATTAACTTAATTTATAAAGGTTTTGCGATAGGAGTAAGGGTTCAACATCCTCAAGAATATATAAATAAACTTTTTTATAAAAAGTTTTATAAACACCCAAAACTTCCTCCTGCAGAATATAATTTAACTTATCAAGTCGGAAACAGAGGAGTTTTTACATTTTGTATGTGTCCTGGAGGAGTTGTTTTAAATGCAACAAGTGAACTTAACAGCTCTTTAACAAATGGAATGAGCAATTACTATAGAGAAACTCCCTATGCAAATAGTGCTGTTGTAACTCAAATTTTTGAAAAGGACATTTATAAATATTTTGCAAAGAAATTACAAGAAAATAAGTTTTTCTTTGAAGAAATTTTAGAAAAAATTCCTAAAGATTCTATTTTTTATAAGGTATATGCAGAGCTTTACAAAAATGTAAACTATCTTCTTCCTAAAAAGGAGATTTGGGCTTTAGCTATTTTATTTCAAAAAGAACTTGAAGTAAAAAGTTTTTATAAAGTAAAAAAGGAATATTATCTTCCAGCTCAAAGAGGAACGGATTTTTTAAAAGGTATTATTAGAGGTCATCTTCCAGCAACAAATGCACTTCCTGGAGTTTATGAAACACGCTTAGATGAAATTTTACCTTCATTTATTTTAGTTCCTATAAAGATAGCTTTAAAAGCTTGGAGTAAAAAATATAAAAATTTTGTATCTGAAAATACTCTTATTATTGGCTCTGAAACAAGAACTTCATCTCCGGTAAGAATATTAAGGGAAAAAGACTTTAAGGTTTTAACAAAGGAAAATAAAAAAATAGAAAATCTATATGTTATTGGAGAAGGAAGTGGTTATTCTGGAGGTATAACCTCAAGCGCTATAGATGGTATTAAATGTGCTTTAAGTATAATAGAGGAAGGTTAAATATGGATAAAAATAAAGTTTGGAAAGAAATAAAGGGTTGGGCTATTGCTATAGGTATAGCATTATTTTTAAGGTATTTTATTTTTCAATTTTTCTTTATTCCTAGTGGATCTATGATTCCTACTTTACTAGTTGGGGATTTAGTTTTAGGGGAAAAGATTTCTTATCGTTTTAAAAAGCCAGAAAGAGGAGATGTTGTTATTTTTTATTATCCTAAAGATAAAAGTGTTTTTTACATAAAAAGGATAATTGGTCTTCCAGGGGATAACTTAACTATATATGGAGATTTTATAGAAATAAATGGAAAAAAAGTAAAATATGAATATATCGGAGAAAAATCTTTCATAGATAATGGAAAAAAGGTTTTGGGAAAACTTTATATAGAGTATTTGCCAAAAAAGTACTCTTCGGGATATAAAAAGCACTATGTTTTTATAGAAAAAAATAATCCTATGGTATTAAATATTCATATTCCAAAAAATAAATATTTTGTTATGGGAGATAATAGAGATAATAGTTATGATAGTAGATATTGGGGTTTTGTTGATAAAAAAGATATAAACGCTAGAGGAATTCTAATATTAATATCTCTAGATAAATATCATTATTATCTTCCTCGTTTAAATAGAATTTTAAGACCTATAGATAAATTGGATATAAAGTAAGTTATTATGAAAAAAAAATATAAAACTTGCTTGTTTTGCTACCAGATGTTTTTGGTGTTTAGAAGAAGTCTTTTATAATTTAAATGGAGTTATAAAGACTTAAAAAACTTAGAAAATTTTCTAAAAGCAACTTGAATTGAAAGTACAAATTGGAAGTTTCTGCGAATTTAATATATCTAAATTTATAGCTTCCTCCTGCTTTTTTAAATCATTTTTTTTATTTTTAGATGTATTGTTAATCTCTTTATTTTTTAAATTCTTAGAAAATAACTTAGTCTTTATATATGAAATAATATCTTTGTCTCCTTTTGCAAGAATAGTTCCATTACTAGAAAATAGAACTGGAACATAATCTATTTTTTTAGATTTTAGAAAATTTAAATTTTCTTCATTATCTACAAAGCAGATTTTAAAGTTTGCTTTTAGCTTATCCTCATTTTCTTTTAAAAACTCTTCTACATGTCTACAATGTTCACATTTCTTGGATGCAAATAAGTAAAAGGTTTTATGGGATCCTGTATATATAAAATTTTCACAAGGTAAGTTTTTTATATTTAAAGTATATGTTTTAGAAGTTTTTAAAGAATGAACATAAATCTTTTGATTGTTTAATTTGAGCCAAGAAGTCATAAAGGCTGTCATATAAAATAAAGTTACAAAACCTATAAATCCAAGAGCAAGTTCTTTATAAGCTTTATTTCTTAAACACCATACTAAAAAGTTTGCAATAACAATATACATAGCACCTATGCAAAATAGACAAATATCTCTTAAGATAAATACTTGAGTTGCAAAAAAGAATCCTTCGACAATTGCTGCTAGTAACAAAAATGCGCCTTCTACTTTTTCTAAAAGTTTTATAGGGTTATATTTATTAAAAACTGGAAGTTTAAAAATAAACTCACGTTTCTGAGCTTCTAATTTTAAAAGTTCTAAAGCTAAAAGAACAAAAAATAATAAATTTCCTAAAATTGTAAGCTTATTTTCATCTTTTCCCATCAAATTTTCTACAAGTTTACAGCCAGAAGAATTACACCAAGAGTGGCCAGTTAAAAGCAAAAAAGAAATTTCTAAAAAGAAATATAAAAGTGCAAGAAGAACATAAGGCCATTGGCTTAGAAAAATTGAAGTTTCTAAATTTTCTTCTTTTAATTTTTCCAAATTTTTAAGTTCATACTCATCTATTAAATTTTTAATATAATTTGCTAAGATAACTAAAGCTATTACAGAAAGGAAAAAATTCATAAAAAATCCTCCAAATTAAAACATAGAGCTAAACATTAATCTTCTGATATTTTTCTAATAAACCCAGATATTTTTTTTCTTTTTAAATCTTCATAAACACTTTTAGCTTCGGATTTTGTTTTAAATTTTCCTAAAAAAACTTTGTAGTAATTATTTTCCTTTCTTATGAAAATTGAGTACTTAGATTTTAACTTTGTTTCTATCTCTTTAGCTAATTTTTTTGCTTGATTATATTTTAAAAAAGCTCCAAGCTGGATGGTCCAATATAGCTGTTTTTTTTCTTTTACATTATTTTGTTCGCTTTGAGAAGTACGTTGTTTGGATAAAGAAGAACTTCCCTTATTTTCATCTAAAAGAACTTTTTTTGCAAAGGCTTCATCACTTTCACTATCCATAATAAATATTTTATCTATATTTCCATCTTGAGTTTTCTTTTCTTTTAAAATTAAATCTTCTTCAGTTTGAGTCAAAGGTAATTTGGAATTAGAATCTCTATTATGGCTTTTATCTTCCGATGGTATTTCTTCAGGTAATTTTTCTATTACTTCACTAACTTTTTGAGTAAGATTAATAATTTTTTTTGTTTTAACCTCAAGTTGTTTTATTTTCTCTTCTTTTTCTATAATTTTTCTTTTATAATTTGCAATTTGTCTTTGATAATTTAATATATCCTGAATTAACTTTTCCTTTTCAACTTTAGCTCCATGATAAAAACCTATTAAATAAGTTCCAGATAAAATTATAAATCCACCTACACCTACCAAAAAAACTAAAAATTTTTCCTTATCCATTACATTTTCTCCGGTGCGTTGACCTTAAGAATATCTAAAAGCTCTTTCAAAACTTTTTTTATCGCAGATATGAGAATAAGGCGATTTATTGTAAGTTCTTTTTCATTTCCTAATATTTTACAACTTGAATAATATTTATGAAAAGCGGATGCTAAATCTAAAAGATAGTAAGGAATTAAATGAGGAGCTTGTTTTTGGATAGTTCTTTTTATAATCTCTTTAGCGAAAAATAAATTTTTAAGTAAGTTTTTCTCTTCTTCATTTAGTATTTCTGGATTGAATCTATCTAAATTCCAATCTAAATCAAATTCATTTTTTGCTTTTCTTAGTATAGAAGCTATACGAGCATGAGCATATTTTACGTAATAAACTGGATTTTCATTGGCTTCTTTTTTTGCAAGTTCTATATCAAAATCTAAAGGAGTTTCGTGGCTCTTGGTTAAAAATATAAAGCGAATAGCATCTTTCCCAACTTCATTTAAAAGTTCTCTTAAAGTTACAAAAGTTCCTTTTCTTTTACTCATTTTTACTTCTTGACCATTTCTAAAGAGCTTTACAAGTTGAACTAAAATAACATTTAGCTTTTGATAATTGTCTATATTTTTTATATTTTTAAATTCTTCTTCTGGGTTTTTGTTATTCAAAAGACAATCTAAAAGAAAAGTTGCTATTTTTAATCTTTTTACATATCCATGATGATCGTGTCCCCAAATATTAATTATTTTTGTATATCCCCTTTTTAATTTTGAATAATGGTAGGCAATGTCTCCTGCAAAGTAGGTCCAATCACCGTTAGATTTTCTCAAAACTCTATCTTTATCATCTCCAAATAAAGATGTCTTTAACCAAAGAGCACCTTCTTTTTCGTATATATATGGTTTTAAAAGATCTAGAGCTTCTTTAAAATCTTTTCCTTCATATAAAGATTTTTCACTAAAGAAAATATCAAACTCTACTCCTAAATCTTTTAAATCCTTTTTAATATTATTTAAAGCCCAATTTAAGGAAAATTTTTCTAAATCCGAAATATTAATTTTTTTATAGTTTTTTAAATATTCCTGGGCTATTTCCTTTATATAGTCTCCTCTATATCCCTCTTCTTTAAGTTCTTCAAGTGTAATTCCAATTTCCTTTAAATAATTTAAAAATTCTTCATTATCTTTTAAAGACGTTATAAGCTCTTCCCAAGATAGATCATTTTTATCTAAAGTAAAAATTCTTAAAAGTACGCTTGCTGTAAGAAGTTTTACTTGTCTTCCAGCGTCGTTAATATAAAACTCTCTATCTAGTTGATAGTCTAAAGATAAATGTTCCTTTGCCCGTTTTAGAATCGTAGTTAAAACATCTCCTATAATGGCTCCTCGAGCATGACCTAAATGGAGAGGACCTGTAGGATTTGCCGAAACATACTCATATTGTATTTTTCCTTTAAGAGAAATTTCTTTAACACCTTCCAAGAAAAAGTAAGGTTTGTTTATTTCCGAAAGTAGATAAGAGTAATATTTAGGGGAATATTTTACATTTATAAAATTATTAATAACTTCTACCTTTTCAAAAATTTCATCTTCTTGTAATTTTCCAGCTATTTCTTGGGCTATATCTTTCGGATTTTTTCTTAAGGTTTTTGCAAGTAAAAAAGAAATATTAGTAGAGGCATCTCCATAGGATTTGTTTTTAGGAATTTCAAATTTTGCTTTTTCAGGAAGCTTTAAATCATAGAGTTTCTTTACAACTTTTTCTACTTTCTCTTTTAGAACCTCAACCATATTTTCCACCCTTTTTGATAAATTTTAATAGCTTCTTGCAAGGATGAAATCAGAAAGGTTATAAAGTAAATTAGAATATTTGTTTTGAGGAAGCTCTAATATTAATTTTTTTGCACCATTTACAAATTCCTTTGCAACTTTTAAAGTTTCTTTGTGACCTTCATATTTAAGAACTAATTCTTTTATAAATTTAAGATCCTCAAAGTCATAATTTTTATTCTTTATTTTTTCCAAAGTTTCCTCTAATTTCTTTCTTTCCTCATCTGAAAGTTTATTTAAAATACTTAAAAGAGGATAAGTTATTTTCCCTTCTTTTATGTCATTTAAAACTGGTTTTCCAAAGGTATGCTCATCCCCTGTGTAATCTAAAAGATCATCTACAAGTTGAAAAGCAAGCCCAAGATATTCCCCAATATTAAAGAGCTTAGATTTTAATATTAAAGTTTCTTCATTTTCTTTTAAAAAATAAGGATATAAAGAAAAAGCATTTGCCATAAGTCTTGCAGTTTTTGCGGATATAATATAAAAGTACTCCCACTCTTTTATATTTAAATCAAACAATTTATCAAGTTGAAATATTTCACCTTGAACCATTTTTTTTATAGTTTCTAAAGTAAGAAGAAGATAGGCTAAGTTAGAATTTTCAACAATAAGCCTTAAAGCTTGAGAAAAAAGATAATCTCCAGATAGAACCGCAACTTCGTTTCCAAATAAATAATTTGAAGAGGGTTTACCTCGTCTTAAATTAGCCTCATCAATTACATCATCATGAAGCAAAGTTGCACTATGTATATACTCTATAGCTACGGCTATATTTTCAGCTTTATTTAATATTTTTTTATCTTCTGTAAAAATTAAACAAGATAAAATACAAAGAGCAGGTCTTAATCTTTTTCCGCCTGCAAATAAAAGATTAGAAGTAGCTTTATATACTTTTTCTACATCTATCTCAGAATCTTCTAAAAATTTATTTAGTTTTTTTTCAATATTTTTTAAATAAGGTTTTATTAAAAAAAACATATTATTCACCTTATTTTATAATTGAACGTGAACCAGGTTTAACTAAAGGTAACCCTTCTTTGCACAGTGGGCAATTTTCTGGTTGATAAGTTGGAATTTCCAGTTTCCAAAGTGTAAAAAATGGATATTTGTCTTTATTATTATCAACAAAATAGTCTAATTTTTCAGGTCTTCTATCTATCAAAGACGCTACAGCTACAATATTTCCGCCGTAAACTTTTACTAAATCAATAGTTTCCCTTGTAGATTTTCCGGTTGTAATTACATCTTCTACAACTAAAACTTTTTCCCCAGGCTTTATTTCAAATCCCCGTCTTAGTTTTAATTTATCATTGTCTTGCTTATCTCTTTCAGCAAAAATACCCCTAATATGTTTAGAATATGCTTTTGAAGCTTGGTAGGCACACTCGTAGCTTACAATTACAGCACCTAAAGCAGGACCAATAACAACATCTATATCTATATCATGACTTTTTATTTTTTTTATTAAAGCTTTGCAAAGTTTCTCTGCATAAAAGGGATATTGAAGAACTTTTGCGCATTGAATGTAATAAGGAGAATGTAAGCCGGAAGATAAAAGAAAATGCCCTTCAAGAAAAGCATTTGTTTTTAAGAAAAGCTCTTTTATTTCATTTTCTGTCATTGAATATCCTCCGGGATTTTGTGATACCAAAAAGTTTAACTAATTATACCTTAAAGATTAAAGAAAAACCCACCCCAGGAGGTGGGTTAAAAATTTTTTAAGCTATTTATTTTAAGCTTTTCAAAATATTACTCTACTTGATATCCAAAACTTTTAAGAAGTCTTCTATTATCTCTCCAACCTTCCTTAACTTTTACCCAAAGTCTTAAATAAACCTTTTTACCAAGAAGTTTTTCAAGTTCTTGACGAGCTAAAATTCCAATTTTTTTAAGTCTTTGCCCACCTTTCCCAATAATTATAGGTTTATGACTCTTCTTTTCTACATAAATAATAGCATCTATAACAAGCATGTCTTTGTTGTAATCTCCAGGTGCTATATTTTCTACAACTACCGTAGTAGAATGTGGCACTTCTTTATCTGTAAGCATCATAATTTTTTCTCTAATAATCTCAGCTATTAAAAGATCTAAAGGCATATCTGTAAATTGATCTTCAGGATAGTAAGGTACACCTTCAGGTAAATCTCTTTCTATAACTTCTAAAATTCTATCTAAATTGGTTCCGCGAGTAGCACAGCTTGGAATAATTTCTTGTATCCAAGGATACTCTTTTGAAATTTTATCTATTAAAGGAAGAAGATCTTCTTTTTTTACTTTATCTATTTTATTAATAATTAAATAAACCTTTGTATTTTCCTTTTTCTTTTCTTTTATCTTCTCTAAAATTTTTTTATCCTCTTCAGTTAAACCTTTTTCTGCATCTATAACAAATAAAATGATGTCTGCATCTGGAATTACGCTATAGGCTATTTCGTTTAAATATTTATTAAGCTCAAATTTGGAGATATCGTGTATTCCTGGGGTATCTATAAATACTATTTGTCCATTTTCAAAATGTCTAACTCCAACTATTCTGTGTCTCGTAGTTTGAGGTTTATCGGTAACGATAGCAACTTTGTTACCTATAAAGTTATTAAGTAAAGTTGATTTTCCTACATTTGGTCTTCCAATAATTGCAACAAAACCTGACTTATACTTTTTTTCGTTTTTATTTTTTTCACTTTCAGACATTTAAATTATCCTCCTAAAATAAAATTTTAAATTTCTTAAAAATAAAATTTAGGATTTATAAAAATTTTTTCAATTTTTTAAGAATTACTTATTTCTCTCACTTTTTCTAAAACTTCATAAGGTTTTCCTTCATTTATTAAATCGTATGCCAGTTCCAAACCCTCTTTAGCATTATCTACTTTTCCAGCAACTTTAAAAGCAAAAGCAGCGTTTATAGCTACAGCATCTAAAATTCCACATTTTGAAAGTTTTCCGGAAAGTAAATCTTCAAAAAGCTTTTTATTTTCTTCCAAACTATCTTTTGCTTTAATATCTTCCAAAGTGTAGCTTGGGAATCCAAAATCAGTGGGACTTATAAAATAACTTTCTAAATTACCATCATTTACTTCCAAAATATATGTAGGGGTACATACACTTATTTCATCAAGACCATCTTCACCATGAACTACACAAGCTCGATTTACCCCTAAATCTATTAAACTTTCCGCAAGAAGCTCTGCAGCAAGTTTAGAATATACTCCAAGAAGCTGTTTT
>JAMOTM010000053.1 GCA_027002265.1 Aquificota bacterium
ACATACACTTATTTCATCAAGACCATCTTCACCATGAACTACACAAGCTCGATTTACCCCTAAATCTATTAAACTTTCCGCAAGAAGCTCTGCAGCAAGTTTAGAATATACTCCAAGAAGCTGTTTTTCTACATTTGCAGGATTTGTTAAAGGTCCAAGCATATTGAAAATAGTTCTTATTTTAAGTTCTCGCCTTACAGGCACTACATTTTTCATGGCCAAATGAAATTTAGGAGCAAAAATAAATCCAAAATTGGCTTTTTCTATACATTCAGCTACTTTTTCTGGACTAAGATCTATCTTTATACCTAAAGCTTCTAAAATATCTGCACTTCCTATTTTTGAGGAAACTGAACGGTTCCCGTGTTTTGCAACCGGTATACCAGCCGAGGCTACTACAAAAGCTACAGCCGTGGATATATTAAAAGTTCCTTTCTTATCTCCGCCAGTTCCACATGTATCTATAGCAAGTCTTCTTATATCTTCTTTTAAAGGTACTTTTAATGATTTTTCTCTCATAGCTTTAGCTGCACCCACTATTTCATCTTTAGTCTCGCCTTTCATTCTTAAGGCCGTTAAAATTGCTCCAGTTAAAGTTGGAGAAATTTTTCCCTCCATAATATCTAAAAATAATTTATATGTTTCTTCCTGAGAAAGATTTTGAAAATCTACAAGACGATTTAAAATCAAAGAAGCATCCATTTATTAAGCCTCCTAATTTTTTTTTATATTTTCTTTAAGTTTTTTTATATCCTCTTTAAGAATTAGTATATCATGTTCTAAGTGTTCCATAGCATTTAAAACCTGATTAAAAGTTTCCAAAATTGGATCAGGGAGTTTATTATGGTCTAAATCTACCTTTGAGCGAACTCCCTTTTTTAAAACTATTTTCCCTGGAATACCAACTACCGTGGAGTTATCTGGAACATCTTTTATAACTACGGAGTTTGCTCCTATTTTTACATTATTTCCTATTTTTATAGGACCTAAAACTTTTGCCCCAGCTCCGATAACTACATTATTTCCAATTGTAGGATGTCTTTTTCCCTTCTTTGTAGAAACTCCTCCTAAAGTAACTTGATGATAAATTGTTACATCATCTCCTATCTCGGTGGTTTCTCCTATAACTACTCCCATTCCATGATCTATAAAAAATCTTTTTCCAATTTTTGCTCCAGGATGAATTTCTATTCCAGTTAAGAATCTATTTATATGAGATATAAAGCGGGCTAAAGTTTTAAAGTTTTTTTTCCAAAGAAAGTGAGCTAGTCTATGCATCCAAATAGCATGAAGACCAGGATAACATAAAATAACTTCTAAGGTATTTTTAGCAGCTGGATCTCTTTCAAAAACTACATTTATATCTTCCTTAATAGTTTTATATATCTTTTTAAAAAAAGATATTAAACCCATTTTAAAATCTCCTTTTTCTCTGAAAAAGGTCTTTTTTCCCCTTTAATCTCTATATAATTTTCATTTCCTTTTCCTGCAAAAAGAAAAATATTATTGTGTGTATTAAATTTTCTTAAAGCGTATTTAATAGCATCTTCCCTGTAACGAATAAGAATTATTTTTTCGCTAAACTTATAAAATCCTTTTTCTTTCAAGATATCATAGATTTTTTTCTTTTCTTCTTTTGGTAAACTCTTTACACCCTCCAAAATATCTAAAAGAATTTCTATATCATCTTCAAAACGTGGATTATCCATAGTTAAAATTATCTTTGAAGCATATGGTAAAACGCTTTTTAACATCAAAGGTCTTTTTTTCTTATCTCTGTTTCCACCTGCTCCAAAGATAACAATTAAATTTTTATCTGAAAAAGCACTTTTTAAAGCTTTGCATACTCTTTCTAAACCATCTGGTGTATGTGCATAATCTATAAAGATATTTTCTCTTATTTTCTCAAGTCTACCTGGAACATAAATATTTTGAATTTCCCTTTTTATACGATCTTTATCCATACCTAAAAGGTATGCAGCATAGCTTGCAAAAGCCACATTTTCAAGATTATAATCTCCAACTAAATTGGTATTTAAATAAAGTTTCTCTTTTCCTAAATCTAAAATTTTTTCTTTTTTCTTTAAAGGTAAAGATAATATCTTACAAGGATATATAGAAGATAAGTTTTTTATGATCAAACTATATTTATCATAAGGATTTATAAGACCATACTTTAAAGTTTGAAAAAATATTTTAGTTTTGGCTTTAAAATAGTTTTCCATATTTTTATGATAATCCAAATGATCCTGACTAAGATTTGTAAATATACTTAGATAAAAGGGGACTTTATAAACTCTTTTTTGCTGTAGAGCATGAGAAGAAACTTCCATAACAACATAATCTAAATTTTCTTCATAGGCTTTTTTAAAAAGAAATAGAAGATAATCTAAAGAAGGAGTTGTTCTAAAGGCCTTTTTTTCAAAATTTCCAAGTTTATAAACTTCGGTTCCTATTAAACCTACTTTGTATTTAAAGCTTAATATTCTCTGCAGTGAAAAAGCCGTAGTAGTTTTTCCATTTGTTCCAGTAATTCCTATTATTTTTATTTTTTTAAATATTTCTTTTGTTCTATATATAAGATGACATAACTCAAAGTACAATTTTTTTAATTTCTCTTGAGGTAAACATATATAAGGAGCTTTAATATTATTTGGCCATTTTTTTTTATTGCTTATAAAAAAGAGCCTAGCTCCTTTTTCATAGGCAGATCTTATAAAGTCATGTCCATCAAAATTTTCACCCTTGAAAGCTATAAAGGCTGAGTTTGGAAGGACATATCGGGAATCTGAAAAAATATAATCCACTTTTTGTATTTTCTCTAAAATACTATTATCCATTTTTTTCTCAAAAATGGGGGACAAAGCCCCCTACTTAATCTTCTTTGTCCTCCAAAGTTTTTTCAAGCTCTTTAATTTTTTCCTCAACTTCCTTTAATATATCTTTTTTCTCTTCTTCAGTTATTTCTTCTTTAGAAGCTAAAAGACCTTTTAATTTTTCAACTATATCATTAACTATAGATTTTGTTCTTTCTGGAAGTTCAGAATCATCAATAATTCCTTGAATTTCTTGGAGTTTTGCTAAAAGCTCTTCTCTTTTTTTATACGCAAAATAAGATCCAGCTACTCCAGCCACTACTCCAAGTAAAAAACTAAATATTCCACGTCTTGCCATAATTTCCTCCTAAATAAAAACAGGTTTGCTTTTAATTTATTTTAACTCCTTCTTTGATGACTTTAGAAATGGCATCATTTCTCTAAGTTTTTTACCTACTTTTTCTATTAAATGTTCTTTTTCCATTTTTCTATGAGCATTTAAAACCGGATAATTAGCTTTTGCTTCTAAAATAAATTCTCTTGCAAATTCTCCGGTTTGAATTTCCTTTAAGATTTTTTTCATTTCTTCTTTTACTTTTTCATTAATTACTCGCGGTCCTCTTGTGTAATCTCCATATTCTGCAGTATCAGAAATAGAATATCTCATTCCTGCAAGCCCATGTTGGTAAATGAGATCTACAATAAGTTTAAGTTCGTGAAGACATTCAAAATATGCTACTTCAGGTTGATAACCCGCTTCTACTAAGGTTTCAAATCCAGCTTTAATTAAAGAGGTAACTCCCCCACATAAAACAGCTTGTTCTCCAAAAAGATCCGTTTCAGTTTCTTCTTTAAAGGTAGTTTCTATTACCCCAGCTCTAGTACATCCAATTCCTTTAGCATAAGCTAAAGCAATGTTTAAAGCATTTCCAGTATAATCTTGGTGAATAGCAACTAGACCTGGGACTCCAGCACCTTCTAAATATTGCCATCTCACTAAATGACCAGGACCTTTTGGAGCCACCATAAATACATCTACAAATTTTGGAGGTACAATTTGATTAAAGTGAATATTAAATCCATGAGCAAAAGCTAAAGCCATACCTTCTTTTAAGTGAGGTTTAACATAATTTTCATAAATATCTCTTTGGATAGGATCTGGAACTAAAAACATTATAATATCTGCCTTTTTAGCAGCATCTTCTACTTCATAAACTTCAAAACCATCCTTTAAAGCTTTTTCCCATGAAGATGAACCTTTTCTAAGTCCAATAATAACATTAACTCCAGAATCTCTTAAATTTAAAGCGTGAGCGTGACCTTGAGAGCCGTACCCTAAAATAGCAACAGTTTTTCCTTCTAAATATTTTAAATCTGCATCTTTGTCATAATAAATTTTTGCCATTTTATCTTTTTCCTCCTTTAAAATTTTTTGATAATTATAAAAAAATTTAAATTCTTGTCATATAGTATCTGTAAATTTCAAAAACTTCAGAATAATCTACTTTTTGTTCTATAAAATGGTAGTTTGCTTGATAATATGCTACTGTAAGCATAGCTGCAGCAACTTTTTTAAACCCATCTTCCAAAATTTCTTTAAATTCTCTTATATCTCTTTCATCCATTTTTAGATAGGCCTCCCAGAAGTTTTAAATTATATGACTTAAATTTATTTAAAACAAATTTATCACAAAAAAATATATTTTTTCTTTATTACTTTTCGGTTGAAAAAATAATTTTTAAATCATACCTGCCAGCTTAAGAGCTTTTTTTAAATCTTCTCTAAAAGCCTCTTGTCCTCTTTTTTGTCTTAATAAGAAAGCTGGGTGATAAGTGGGAATTACATATGCCTTAAATTCTTCACTAAAAAATTCTTTTCCTCTTATTTTTGAAATGGGAGTTTTTTCAGGTAGATTTAAGATAGTTCTTGCCGCAAAAGCGCCCAAACATAAAATAACTTTTGGTTTTATAATCTCTATTTGTTTTTTTAAATATGGAAAACACGCCTTTATCTCTTCCGGTTTTGGATCTCTATTATTAGGAGGCCTACATTTTAAAACATTTGCAATATATATTTTATTTCTGTCTATACCAAATTGGTTTAGAATTGTTGTCAATAGCTTTCCTGCTCTTCCTACAAAAGGGCGACCCTCTAAATCTTCTTGCTCTCCGGGAGCTTCTCCTACAAACATAAGAGGGGTATTAATATCTCCTTCCCCAAAAACGACATTATTTCTTGTTTTATGAAGCTCACATTTTTTACAATTTAAGCATTCTTTTTTTAACTCTTCTAAAAGTCTTTCTTTCTCTTGAAGTTTATTTTGAACTTCTTTTTTTAATTTTTCCAAAATATACTTCCCCCTAATATTTTCTAGACCTAAAACTTCAAAAAATTTAGCAATTTTTTTCAATTGTTCTTTTTCCATTGAAATGGACTTAGGGTTTTTATTTTTTAAATTTAAAATAATATAAATTATTTTAACATTTCTTTTTTTATTAAGAAATGTCAATGTAGTGATTTACAAGAGTTCCGGGATAATAATTTTCTATATAAGATAAGATCTTATTTGAAAGTTTATCCAATATTTGTCTTGAATTTGAAATACTAACAACTCCTATCAAACTTTTTTGCCAAGTATTTAAATAATCTATCTCGGCTACGGAAACGTTAAAATTGTTTCTTAACTTTCCTATTAAACTTTTAACAAAACTTCTTTTTTCTTTCAGAGAATGACAAAAAGGTAGATAAAATTCAAGTTCCATGTATAAAATCAAAGCCATTTTTTCTCCACTTTTTTATTTTTTTTTAATTAATTTTTAAATTTAAAAAACTTGTATTATATTATATATAGTATAGTCTGTTAGCTTATAACTTAAAATACAAAATTGAAAATCAGGGGGAAACAATGAAAGTTCTGCTTGTAGAAGATATTGAAATTCTTGCCAACTTATTTGCAGAAATGATTAGGTTTCATGATCCATCTACAAAAGTTGATATAGCTTTAACTGGTAAAGAGGCTTTAGAAAAGTTAAAAAAAGAAAAGTATGATGTGGTATTTTTAGATCTAATTTTGCCTGACATTTCCGGACTAGAAATTTTAGAGTATTTAAATCATAATCATCCAGATACTAAGGTTATTATTATCACTGCAGCTTCCGATAGTTCAATAATGAGCAAAGTAAATGAGTATAACTATGATGAACTTTTAATAAAACCTGTGTCTCGAGATGCCTTTTTTAACGTTTTAGAAAAAATTTCTGCTTGAGGGGAAATTTTTCCCCTCTATTTTTCTACTTTTAAAATTTCTATTTTTGAAATTCCTTTTTTCTCGATCTCCTTTAGTATATCAAGAGCATCTTCAACAAAAAATGGAGAGCACCAAAGCTCTATAATATCGCTTTTTTCTCGAGGTGAATGAACATATGCAACCTCATGATAATACTCAAATATAGCTGTAATTAAAATTATTTTTTTTGGCTCTACTTTAACTATAATTTTTTTATCTTTAAACATAGAAAACCCTTTAGTTTAAGTATTTTTGTTTTAAAAGTTTAACAAGATTAATATTTAAAATATGATATGTATTTTTAGCTTCAATTTTAGCATTTAAAAATTTACCTAAAACATATAAATCTCCAAGTAAATCTAAAATTTTATGCCCTATAGGTTCATGGGAATTTCTAGGCAAATTTAAAGTAGAATCTTTATCTATAATTAAAGTATTTTCTAAATTTCCCCCTTTTCCAAGTCCCATAGTTTTTATTTTCTCAATATCCTCTTTAAAACAAAAAGTTCTGCAGGGGGCTATAAACTTTTTAAAATTTTGAGGGGAGTGAATATAATGATAATGCGTTACGTCAATAATTTTTGGAAGATTTCTTTTAGGTTCAAAATGATAAAGAACTTCAAAATTTGAGGAGGGTTTTAAAACTATATAGCTTTTATTATTTTTTCCAAAAATTTTTATTTCTTCAGGTACACAAAAAAACTCTTTTCTCTTTTTTAAAATCTCAAAACCTACTTTTTCAATTTCATTTACAAATCCAAGGGCGCTTCCATCTAAAGCTGGAATTTCTATACCCTCAATTTCTATCAATATATTATCTATTTCAAGACCATGAAGAGCAGAAAATAAATGCTCTAAAGTATATACTTTTTTTCCCTCTATTTCTAAAAAGGAGAATCCCGGGCTAGCTTTGAAATTAACATCATTTATAGAATATATTTTACCGTCTATAAAAAAGGATATTCCTCTATCCCATGGATGTAAAACTACTTTTCCTTCTTCCCCAAAATGAATACCTTTGCCTTTAAAACTTATTTTTTCTTTTATAGTTTTTTGAAAAATTTTAAAAAACCTCCTTATTCCTCCTCAAGTAAAAGTCCAAATAATCCTTCGTCTCCTGGTAAAAGTTCTTCTGAACTTGATGAAGAAGAAAATCCAAAGAAGGGAGATTTAACTGCAGTTAAGTCCTGATTTTTTGGAATATCCATAATATCTTCTATTGTAAAAGTTTGAGAAAAGTTAGTGGCTATTATAGTAACTTCAACTTTTCCAGTTGCTTTCGGATCAACGGTCACTCCTAGATAAACCACAGCATCATCGCGGTTAGTTAAACTTTTAATATGTTCCCCAACATAAGTAACTTCTTCCATTCTAATATCGGGACCACCACAGATATTTACAAGTATTCTCTCTGCTCCTTTGATATTATTTAAAGTTAAAAGCTTGTTTTGAACAGCCTTTTCTAAAGCGTCTTTTATTCTATTTTCTCCGGTAGAAGCTCCAAGTCCTATTAAAGCATATCCTCCATCTCTTAAAACGGATTCAACATCTGCAAAATCTAAGTTAATATATCCCGGATAACTAATAACTTCAACAATACCTTTTATAGCTCTATATAAAACATTATCAGCCATTTTCATTACATCTAAGAAAGTTAAATCTTTTCTTGCAATATTTTTTAATTTTTCATTGGAAATAACCATAAAAGAATCTACATATCCTTGAATATCTGCTAAAGCTTCTCTTGCTTTTAAAATTCTTTCTCCTTCAAACAAAAATGGTGTAATTAAAACGGCTACAGTCAAAATTCCCATTTCTTTTAAAGCTTTTGCAATAACTGGAGTAGCTCCAGTTCCTGTACCTCCACCTAATCCGGCTGTTAAAAATACCATGTCGGCATCTTTTAAAGCTTCCTTTATTTCATCTAAAGAATCTTCGGCGGCCTTTCTACCTCTTTCTGGATCGCCACCTGCTCCTTGTCCTTTTCTAAAGCCGGTATCTTTATTATCTTTTCCTATAGTTATTATTTTTAACTCTTTTCCCTGATCTTTTAAAATTTCATCACATTCTTCTTTTAACATATAAAGTTGTTGAGCATCGGTATTTATAGCAATATACTCTACATCTACTTCATAGCGAGCTTTTGTGAAAAACATAGGAAGCTCGGAAGAAGATGGTAAAACGTTAATTCCTTTCTTAATTATATTTCTGATAGCATTATTTCCAGCTCCACCAATTCCTACAATTTTAATTTTTGCACTATCCTTATTGGAAGTTTTTACATTATCCATATTAACACCCTCTTTTGAGTATTATTCTAATTTTGGTATTCTATTATACACCAGGGCTTTTAAAAGTTATAGAAGTATATTTTGTAATTTTTTAATTTTTTTTTATTTTAAATAAAAATTATTTAAATTACTCCTTTTGTAGAAGGAACATCTTGATGAGAAATTTGTTTAGCCTGCTTAAAAGCTTTTGCAAAAGCTTTAAAAGTTGCTTCTATAATATGATGCAAATTTTCCCCATATCTTAGATTAATATGTAAATTCATTTTCCCAAAAAAAGCTATAGATTTAAAAAATTCCCTCCATATATCAAATTCGTAACCTAAAAAATTTATAAACTTTGGAAAGCCTTTCCAGACAAAATAAGGCCTTCCACATAAATCTAAGGAAACTTCCACTAAAGCTTCATCCATAGGTAAAACAAAAAATCCATATCGTTCAATGCCCTTTTTGTCTTTTAAAGCTTTATCTATAGCTAAGCCTAAAACAATGCCTATATCCTCTATTAAGTGATGAATATCTACATGGGTATCTCCCTTAGCCTCCAAATATAAATCACAAAAAGAATGCTTGGAAAAACTTTGAAGCATGTGGTCTAAAAAAGGAAAGGAAGAACTTCCTTTAAAAATTCCTTTTCCATCCAAATTTATTTCAAGTTTTATATAAGTTTCCTTTGTTTTTCTTTCTGTAAAAGCTTTTCTCATTTTTTCCCTCTTAAACTTTTATTTCTATACCTTTTCTTATTCCCTCTCCCAAAATGCTAAGCTCGTTTTTCCGCTTTTCATATTCTTTTTCGGTTATAGGAATAATATCTACATTAACATCTAAATCCAAATCTTTGTATATAAGCTCCATTCTTTTTAAAAATGGGATATTTTCAAAGTAATTACTAACAACGATAAAGTCATAATCACTATCTTCCAAATAATTACCCTTAGCTCTTGAACCAAAAAGTATTATTTTTGAAAGTTTAAATTTTTCTTTTAATTTTTTTAGAAATTCTATAATTTCTCTATCTCTTTCAAAATCCAATCCATAATTTTTTTTGTTTTTAAAAGTTTGCATTTTGTAGTTTCCTCATCATATATCTCGTATGGTAATTCCCCAATAACATCTGGATATCGCGAAATTATAAAATCTGGAGTAAGTTCTCTTAAAATGGATAAGAGTTCTTTTGGAATATTTATTTTTTTTCCTAAAGTAACCAGGGAATGAGTTTTTTCCGGAAATTTTTTATAGATAAGTATATACAAAGCCTTTAATGCTTTTTCGAGGGCTTGATGACAAAGGAAAGCACAAACATAATAACCCTCTACTTCATAATTTTTTTCTGCTAACTCTAAATCTTTTAAAGCTTGTTTCAAAAAAAGCTCCGCCTCTTTTCTCATAGACTTATCTTTAAAATAAAAAACTTTTAGTTTTTATTATATCTTAAGAAAAAAATTAAATTTTTGAAATCCCAAATTTAACTTGTTATAATTCCCACGACAATTTCCAAAAATTTAAGCACATTTTAAGGAGGGCCCTTCGTATGAAAATAGCATGGGATATTTCTAAACAATGTTTCACTATAACGGATTATTACTACTTTTCTAAACTTCAAAGATTTTTAAAGGAAAATGGATTTTCTTTTGAGGAGACTACATTTTTAGAAGGTTTAGATAAATACGATATTATCGTATTTAATTACCCAGAAAAATTTTTTAGTGAAGATGAAGCAAATTATTTAAAAGACTTAGTAAAAGCTGGAAAAAGAGTATTATGTCTTGCTTACTACAAAAATGAGGATTTTATAGCAGATACTTGTAACTCTTTGGCAAAAGTATTTAATGTTAAGTTTCATGGAGATGAGGTAACCGATAAAGAACATAACTACGAAAATGATCCATATTTTGTAGTTACTCCAGAAAAATATATGCTTGCATGTACTTGCTCTTTAGAAGGTGGAGAAACCTTTGTTAAAGCGGCGCCAAGTGCAGTTTCCAATCAAGGATTTGAACCAATTTTAGCTGTAAAAGTTCCTTTAGGAAAAGGATGTTTTATAGGAGTAGGTTCTTGTGTATTTTGGGATAACTACTCTATAGATGTTTTAAATAATAAAGAATTAATACTAAAATTACTTAGGGGGTAAAAAATGAGTAAACTTATGGAAATACTTGAAGAAGTAAAAAAAGCCGGTATAAAAAATATTTATAAAAAAAATATTGAAAATGTTCTTGGAGCTCTTACAAAGACAACTGATTTTTGGAAAATGATTGATTTTTCTAATATTCCAGTTCCTTATGCTGCAAAAATTATAGAAATCTTAAAAAATAAAGGAATCGTAGAAATTAAAAATGATGAAATAGTTTTGACTCCTCTTGGATGGGAAATAATAAAAAATGAAGGTGTTTCTGCTATAAAGAAAGAACTTCGTTGTGAAGCTTGTCAAGGAAGAACTATTCCATTTTACAAAGATATTGAACTTTATAGAACTTTTGTAGAGCTTCAAAAAGATAGACCAAAAGCTATCCAAGATTTTGATCAAGGTTCTGTTACTCCTGAAACCACAATAGCAAGAGTTTTATTTATTGATTCTCGTGGGGATTTAGAAGGAAAAAATATTATTGTTATGGGAGCTGAAGACGATTTAACAGGTCTTGCAATTGCTTTAACAAGAAAATTTAAAAAACTTTTAATTATAGACATTGATGAAAGACTTATTGAATTTGACAATAAAATAATTAAAGAACTTGGAATTGAAAATGCAGAAGCTAAAGTTTGGGATTTAAGAAATCCATATCCAGAAGATATGCTTGGACAATTTGACGTATTTATTACTGACCCACCAGAAACTTTCATTGCATTTAAAGCTTTTATTGAAAGAGGAATTGCTACTATAAAAGATGAAGGTGGAAGTGGATACTTTGGACTTACTTTAAGGGACTCTTCTATTTTCCGTTGGCAAAAGTTCCAAAAAGAGCTTCTTGACATTGGATGTGTTATTACAGATATTATTCAAGATTTTAATGATTATATGAACTGGGAATATCATGAAGAAACCAAAGCTCAAAAAGTAGCACCCGTAAATAGAGGACCTAAAGATATTTGGTACCGCTCAGCCTGGTATAGAATAGAAATTCTACCTGGATTTAGAAGAGTGAACGAGCAAATTCCACAAGAAGTATTTGATAAGTTATACTTGGATGAAGAAGGTTCTACTACCTAAGGGAGGATAAAAAATGCCAAAAAGAACATACATCCCAAGAAGATTAAGAGGAAAAAGAACTTCTGGATTTCTGGCAAGAATGTCTACTAAAGCTGGTAGAAGGATTTTAAGAAACAGAAGAAGAAAGGGAAGAAAAAGACTTACTATTTCAGATGAGTGGAAAAGAAGTCATAAATAGGGGGAAATATTCTTCCCCCTATTTTTAAAATTTTTATTAGTAAGGATGTTTTAGATGATAGAGCTTGAAATAAATCTTTATCAAAAAGTATATGAAGAAACTTCGAAAGAAAAAAACAAAAAGGATAATTTAGATAATAAAGTAAATAAAGAGAAAATTACAGTTCTAAAATATAAAACCTTAGATACAGAAAAGTTTTTCTTAGCTACTTTACCTCCAAATTTTCCAAAAATTTCTTATTCACAAAAAGTAGTTGTAAAAACTGAAAGGGGTCTTGAGATTGTAAAGGCTATTAAGGTTTTAGAGGCTTACAAGGAAGATATAGAAAATGATATAAAAGCTGAGTTTGTAAGGATCGCTACAAAAGAGGATTTAGAAAAATACAAAGAAAACGAAAAATATTGTGAAAATGCCTATAAAATAGCAAGGAAATTAATAAAAAAACATAACCTTCCTATGAAACTTATTCATGTTTATATGACTTTAAAAGGTGAAAGAATAATTTTCTATTTTACTTCTCCCACAAGAGTAGATTTTAGAGAGCTAGTAAAAGAGCTTGCAAAAACTTTTAAAAGAAGAATTGAACTTCGTCAAATAGGTGTAAGAGATGCCGTAAAGATTTTGGGAGCTTTAGGTCCCTGCGGTAGAGAGTGTTGTTGTAAATATTTTTTGGAGCATTTTAAAAGTATAACTTTAGATATAGTAAAAAAGCAAGGAATTCCTTTAAATCCTATAAAGATATCTGGAATTTGTGGAAGGCTTCTTTGTTGTTTTGCATTTGAAGATCCGATTTATTTTATAAAGACCTTTTTACCCGAAGTAGGTTCGGAAGTAGAAATAGAAGGAAAAAAATACATATTAAAGTATATTGATGTTGTAAAAGAAGAACTTTATTTAATGGACGAAAATGAAAAAATTATTGTTTATCCTATAAAAAAGTTTGTTGGAGAGGAAATTTGGAATAGGTATAAAGAGCATTGTCGTCCTAAAGCATATAGTTCTATAATAGAAAAAGATGAGCTGAATCAGGAGAAGGAAGAGTTTGAATATAACTGAAAATCATGTTTTAGGTGCAATTTTATTTTATTTTTTTCTTTTTAATATTTTTATTTGGATACCTTATACTGTTATTAAAAGAAGAAAAAAATGGTAGGAATATTTGGTGGAAGCTTTGATCCTATTCATAATGGCCACTTGGAAGTAGCTTTTCAAGTTAGAGATAGACTTAATCTGAAAATTTTTTTTGCTCTAACAAAACAAAATCCACTTAAAGAAAGAGCTCTACTATCTTACGAGGAGCGTTTTCATTTATTAAATCTTGCCATTAAAGAACACTATAACTTTTATGCTTTAAAAGAAGAGTACATTTATGCTATTGATTTAGTAAAAAAAATAAAAAAAGATTTTAATTTAAATAAAATATACTTTATTACTGGCTTGGATTCATTTTTAAGTTTAAAAAAATGGAAAAATTATAAAGAGCTTTTAAAAGAGACTAATTTTATAATATGTTCCCGAGGAAAAAAGGAGAATAAGGAAGTATTTTTAAATTTCTTAAAGGATCTTAATATCAACTCCTATAAGATTTTAGACGATTTTTATACTAAATATAATCCTCAAAATGAAAAAATAATATATTTAAAAATTCCTTACCTTGAGATATCTTCCACCTTAATAAAAAACTACATAAAACATTCTTTCGATTTATATCCTTATCTTCCGGAAAAAGTTTATAAATATTTAAAAATTAAAATAGAAAGGGGGAAGCTTCATGTTTAATAAAATGAGTATAAAAGATTTAAAACCTGAAGATTTAAAAGGAAAAAAAGTTTTTGTTAGAGTAGATTATAACGTTCCTATGGAAAACGGCGTTATTCTAAATGATAAAAGAATAAGGGAAACTTTACCAACTTTAAATTATTTAATAGACTGCGGAGCAAAAATTATTTTATGTTCTCATTTAGGAAGACCCAAAAAAAAATGTAAAGAATTTATAAAAACCTCTCTAGGTTTTCATAGATGTTATGTAGAAAGTTTATCTTTGGCTCCAGTTGCAAGAAGACTTTCTCATCTTTTAAAAGAAGAGGTTAAGTTTGTAGATGATACTGTAGGGGAAAAGGTAAAGAAAGCTATAGATAATTTAAAAGAGGGAGAAGTTTTACTTTTAGAAAATGTAAGATTTTATAAAGAAGAAACTGATTGTGATGAAAGATTTGCTAAAGCTCTTGTAGAAAATGCAGATATTTATGTGAATGATGCGTTTGCAACCTCCCATAGAAAACATGCCTCCACTTATTTAGCAGCAAAATTTGTAAAACTTGCAGTTGCAGGTTATCTTCTTGAAAAGGAAATAAGATATCTTGAAAAAGCTTTAAAAAATCCTGCCCGACCAATGGTTGTAATTATAGGTGGCGCTAAAGTGTCAGGAAAACTGGAAGTTTTAGAAAATATTTTAAACATTGCAGATAAAATTTTGATAGGTGGGGGTATGGCATATACCTTTTTAAAAGCTTGTGGATATAATGTTGGAAAATCTTTAGTAGAAGATGATTTAATAGATACTGCAAAAAGAATTATGAAAGAGGCTGAAGAAAAAGGTGTAAAAATATATCTTCCTGTAGATTCCTTAAATGCAAATGAATTTTCAAACTCAGCCCAAACTAAACTTACTACTTATAAAGAAATTCCAGAAAATATGATGGGACTAGATATTGGTCCTGCTACGGCAGAACTTTTTAAAGTAGCCCTTTTAGATGCTGGAACTATTTTGTGGAATGGTCCTATGGGAGTATTTGAATTAGATAAATTTAGACAAGGTACTTTAAAAATCGCTCAAACTCTTTCTCAAATTCCTCAAGCTTTAAAAATTGTTGGTGGAGGAGATTCTGTAGCGGCTTTAGAGCTCCTTAATATGGAAGATGCGGTAGATCACGTATCTACTGGAGGAGGGGCTTTTTTAGAATTTTTAGCCGGAAAGGAACTTCCAGGAATTAGTGTTTTAACTGACAGAGGAATATAAAATTTTATGCTATAATCCTTTTCTTAAAGGAAAAAGGGGTGAGATTATGATAGAAAAAATTCTTTTTCCTTCAAAATTCTATGAAAGTGATTTTTCTGCTTTAAAATCCATTTTAGTTTTAAAAGAAGTTGGGTTAAAAGAAATAGTATTTTTATATGTTATTGAACCTGAAGCTGTAATTGTTCCAAAAACCGGAGAAATTTTAAAGGAAGAACTGGAGAGATTAAAAAAATTAGCTCAGGTTCAGTTTGAAGAATGGATTGAATTTTTACAAAAATTTAATATTAACGCAAAGTCATATGTTCTTCTCGGAGAGCCAGCTGAGAAAATTTTGGAATTGGCGGAAAAAGAAAATGTAGATTTAGTAGTTTTAAATCACAAGAAGAAAAGAAACTTTTTAAAATTTTTTATTACAGGAATAGGTTCTACAGTTTTAACTTTGCTAAAAATAATTTGCACGCCTGTTATAATATTTCCTTATCCTTATGAAGAAGATGAAAATATTTTTTCTGATGTTTTGATAGCTATAGATTTCTCTAAAAATTCAGAAGAAGTTATTAATTATCTAAAAAATTTAAAGCCCTTAGTAAAAAGGGCTGTTTTAATTCACGTTATAGAAAATGAAGAGGATATAGACAATATTGAAGAGGTAAAAAATAAATTAGACGAATATAAAAATATACTGGAAAAAGAAGGAATAAATGCTTATCACTTTATCTATTATGGAAAGACATATGAAAAAATAATTGAAGCTGCAAAAGAGCATAAAGTTAAACTTGTAGCTATGGGAATTACTGGAAAACATGAAGAAGAAAAAAGGCGTTTTGAGTTTATATTTATTGGAAGTGTAACTCAAAAGGTTGTAGATCTCTCTGATAAACCTGTATTTTTAGTGCCACCTAAAAGAAAAATAAATTCTTAAGGTTTAACTTAAAAGTTTGAAAAGTTATTAGAGGTAAAAAATGAAAAAATTTTTAGCTTCTTTAAGTTTAGCTTTAAGTATATCTTATGCAGTTGAAACAGCAGGAAAAATTATCTTTAAAGATACAGTTTATGGAATGGGAATAGGAACCACTTTTAGTTTAGCCGCTTATCTTATAGATTCATCAGATTTTCAAAAAAAGCTTGGAATTGGACTTTTGGTTGGAGGATCTTTGGGTCTTGTTTATGGTGTTTTTATAGATTCTAAACCTTTTGTAGCTTATAAAAAGAAGGTAGGTAACACTAAATTTTATGCATATATTGATTATTTGTCCTTAAACCCTAATTTAAATATAAAATTTATTTGGAAATAAAGGGGGAAAACCTTGAGCAAAAAAGAAAGAAAAGTAAAGTTATCTGAACTTGCAGAGGAGCTTGGCTATAAAGATACAAAAAATTTTATTGAAGATATAAAAAATTTAGAAACTGAGGATGAAAGAATAGAAAGTTTAAAGAAAAAAAGACTTACAGTAAGGAGTTCTGTAGATTTTAGAACAGCTGCAGCTTTAAAAGATTATATATTAAGTCAAAGAGAAGAAGAAGCTATTTTAAAGAAAACAGAAAAAGACGCCTCTAAATTTTCTCAAGAAATAAAAAAAGAGGAAATTAAGAAAGATTTTTCTGAAAAAGTTGAGGAAGATAAAGAAAAGTTAGAAACAGAAACTCAAGAAAAAACTGAAATAAAAAAAGAAGAAGATTTTCAGAAGTTTAAAAGAAAAAAGGATTTTAGAAGACAAAAAAGATTTTCTAAAAAGCCTCTATTTACTATAAAGAAATATCCGTATAAAAAGGAAGAAGAACAAAAGAAAGACAAATTTGTTTCTTTAAAGAAAGAAATTGAAGCTGCAAAGGAAGCTGCAAAAGAGAAAACTTCTCAAGTAAATGAGGTAAAAGAAGATAGGACTAAATCCCATGAAAAAACTCTTCAAAAGCAACATGAAAAAGAAGAAAGACAGGAAGCAAAAGAGCGTTCTTATGAAAAGGCTTATCAAGAATACTTAAGAAGACTTGAGGAGAAAAAAAGAGCAAAAGCAAAAAGAAAAGCTAAGAAGAAAAAGAAAAAAGAAGAAGTTACAGCTGGTACCGAGCAAGCTACCTCTGAAAATGAGCTAGAAATAAAAATTCCTTCTGTAATCTCTGTAAGAGAACTTGCTGAAAAACTAGGAGTAGATCCAAACGAACTTATAAAAGAGCTTATGTTTATGGGTAAACTTGTTACTGTAAATCAAACTATAGATTTTGAGACTGCTGCAAAGCTCGCAGAAAAATTTGACAAAATAGCAATTTTAGAAGATGAAGAAGAAAAGGAACTTTTAGAAGAAGAAAAAAAAGAGGAACAAGAGGAACATTTAGAACCTCGCCCTCCAGTAGTTACAGTTATGGGGCATGTCGATCATGGTAAAACATCTCTTTTAGACAAAATAAGAAATACTAATGTTGCAGCTCGGGAAGCTGGAGGAATTACTCAACATATTGGAGCTTCTGTAGTTGAAGTTAATACAAGTGAAGGAAAGAAAAAAATTGTATTTATAGATACACCCGGACATGAAGCTTTTACAGCTATGAGAGCAAGAGGAGCCCAAGTTACTGATATAGTTGTTTTAGTTGTAGCTGCAGATGACGGAGTTATGCCCCAAACTATAGAGGCTATAAACCATGCCAAGGCTGCGAAGGTTCCTATAATTGTTGCTATAAATAAAATAGATAAACCAAATGCAGATCCCGAAAGAGTAAAAAGAGAGCTTTCTGAACATGGACTTATTCCGGAAGAGTGGGGTGGAGATACTATTATGGTTCCAGTTTCCGCCCTTACGGGGGAAGGGATAGATGAGCTTTTAGAAAATATAGCACTTCTTGCAGATATCTTGGAGCTTAAAGCAAATCCAAATAAAAAAGCAAGAGGTGTAGTTTTAGAAGCTAAACTTGATAAAAAAAGAGGACCTGTTGCAACTTTACTTGTTCAAGAAGGAACTTTAAAACAAGGGGATGCAATTGTAGCTGGTCTTTATGCTGGAAAAATTAGAGCTATGTATGACGATAAAGGTAGACAAGTAAAAGAAGCGGGCCCTTCTATGCCTGTAGAGGTTTTAGGTTTAGAAGGTGTTCCAGAACCTGGAGATAAATTTTTTGTAGTAGAAGATATTGAAAAAGCAAGAGAAATAGCCCAACATAGACAAGAACTTGCAAGGGAATCCGCTTTAGAAAAACAAAAGAAAATTTCTTTAGAAGAGCTCTTTAGTGCTATTCAAAAAGGAGAAATAAAAGAACTTCAAATAGTTCTTAAAGCAGATTGCTATGGTTCTATAGAAGCTATTAGAAAAACTTTGGAGGAACTTGAAAAGAATTTACCGGAAGATATTAAAGGAAAAATAAAGATAAATATTATTCATACCGGTGTAGGTCCTATTACTGAAAATGATGTACTTTTAGCTTCAGCATCTAATGCAATTGTTCTAGGGTTTAATGTAAGACCAGATTCTGCAGCAAGAAAACTTGCGGAAAGGGAAAAAGTTGATATTAGAACATATAGAGTCATTTATGATCTTGTAGATGATGTAAAGAAAGCTCTATCTGGTCTTTTAGAACCTGAAGAAAAAGAAGTAATTTTAGGAACTGCAGAAGTGAGAGCGACCTTTAAAATAAAAGGTGTTGGAACTGTAGCAGGTTGTTACGTAAAAGATGGGGTTATAAGAAGAAACGCAAATGCTCGTCTTATTAGAAATGGGGTTGTTATTTACGATGGAAAAATAGCATCTTTAAAAAGATTTAAAGATGATGTTAAAGAAGTTCAAGCTGGTTATGAGTGTGGTATCGCTCTTGAAAACTTTAATGATATTAAAGTAGGTGATACTATAGAGTGTTATGAAATTCAAAAAATTAAAAGGGAAATTAAATGAAAATATCTTTCTTTTTAGGTAAAGGGGGAGTAGGGAAAACTACCCTCTCCCTTTTATATGCTTTTAATAAAGGAAAGGTTGCTGTTATATCTTTAGATAAAGCTCATAATTTAAAGGATGCTCTTCAACATTTCTCAAAAGAAAAATTTCAAAATCTTCATATTGAAGAAGTTGATATAGAAGAGGAAATAGAAAAATATCTTGAGAATAAAAAGAAAGAGCTTGAGAATAAGTTTTCATTTTTTTCTATTTACAATCTAGATTTATTTTTTGAAAATCTAAAAAATGCTCCGGGCATAGAAGAGGAAATATATCTTTATATTATTAAAAATAGAATAGAAAAATTAAAAAAAGAAGATTACGATGAAATTCATTTTGATATGCCTCCAACTGCACTTTCTTTAAGAATTTTAAGTTTACCTCAGATAAATTTAGGTTTCTTAAACTTTCTTAAGGATATAAGAAAAAAAATATATGAAAGAAGAAAAATAATTTATAAAAAAGAAAAGGATAAAGTTTTAGAGAAGTTAGACGTTTTAGAAAAATTTTATAAAAGTTTAGATAAATTTTTTAAAAGTTCTACAATCTATCTTGTATTAAATTTAGATGCGCTTTCTTTTAGAGAGACGGAATTAATTTTAAAAAAATTAAAGGAATTTAATTTTGACTGGGAAAGTATATTTTTAGTTTTTAATAAGCTTAAAGAGGATGTTTCATTATCCTTAATAAAAAATTTAGCTCAAAAATATGAATGTAAAGATTTATTTTCTTTTATAGAAAATTATAAGGATAATATAATTTTTCAAAAGCTTCTTAAATTTGAAGTATAGATAAATTTTTTAATATGCAATTATAGCTTTAAAAGGTATTTCAATAAAAATATGCTTACCTTATCTTTTTATTTCTTTTATACTACTTTCTTCTCTTTCCTTAAAATAAAAATACCATAAAAAAGCATATTTACAAAATGCATTAACAAAATAAGAAAAAGAAATAATTAAACCTCTTATCCCATCTAAACATCCTCTTTTTAGAATATAGGCTTTAAAAAAGGTCCACATAGGATTAAAAATAAGTTTTAAAAAAGAAAATTTCTTTCTTTTTTTGTAAAAATCTAGTGCTGATAAATATGCATAGTTTATGGTTTTTTCTAAATGATCCTTTAAAGAACGATAACTATAATGTAAAAGATATCCTTTTTCTATTATCCCAATTTTTCCATCTATTTCTAATTTTTCGTGAATATCCCCTATCCATCGTGGATTAGCTTCTCTTCTAACGAGGCGAAGAGATAAATCTTCTTTCCAAATGTGTTTTAAAGGTTTTCCAAGATATATCATTTTTCTTTTGATTAAATAACCATTAAATTTTGTATCTTTGGAGTTTACTATTTTTTTTATTTCTTTTTTTAAAGTATCATCTACTACTTCATCCGCATCTAAAAATAAAATCCATTTCCCTTGTGTTTTATTTAAAGCACTTTGTTTTTGCTTTCCATATCCTTTCCAATTTTCTATAAAAACTTTTGCACCATATTTTCTTGCAATCTCAGCTGTTTTATCGGTTGTAGAGCTATCTACAACAACGATAATTTCATCAGCTATATCCTTTATAGCTTTTAAAGTTTTCGGAAGTCTATCTTCTTCGTTTTTTGCAATAATTGAAACTGAAAGATTTACATTTTTCATTTTAATTCTCCTTGACACAAATATTTCAAAATATTATAAATAGAGTGCGGATAATATAAAAATTTTTTCAAGGAGGAAGAATGCTTAATTATATTGCAAAAAAGATATTTGGTACAAAAAATGAAAGAGAAATAAAAAAAATTAAGCCTTTGGTTGAGAAGATAAACTCTTTAGAAAAAGAATTTGAAAAGAAAACTCAAGCTGAGCTTAGGGAGCTTATAAATAAATTTAGAAAGGATTTAAAAGATATTTATGAGAAATATAAAGATGACGAAGTAAAAAGTGCAAAGGAACAATTTAAATATATGGATAAAATTCTACCTGAAGTTTTTGCGGCTGTTAGAGAAGCTTCAAAAAGAACTTTGGGTCTTAGACATTTTGATGTTCAACTTATTGGAGGGATTGTTCTTCATCAAGGAAAAATAGCTGAAATGAAAACTGGAGAGGGTAAAACTTTAGTTGCAACTCTGGCTGCCACTTTAAATGCTCTTGCTGGAAGAGGTGTACATATTGTTACTGTAAATGATTATCTTGCAAAAAGAGATGCAGAATGGATGGGTCCGGTTTATAGATATTTAGGTCTTACTGTAGGATATTTACAGCAAAATATGGAGAAAGAGGAAAGGAAAAAAGCTTATGCATGTGATATCACTTATGGAACAAATAGCGAATTTGGTTTTGATTATCTAAGAGATAATATGGCCTTTTCTAAGGAAGATCAGGTTCAAAGAGAACTTTTTTACGCTATTGTTGATGAAGCAGATTCTATTTTAATAGATGAAGCTAGAACTCCGCTTATAATTTCAGGACCTTCCGATGAAAATCCAGAAATTTATTATCTTGCAGACTTTATTGTTAGAAAACTAAAAAAAGACGAAGATTTTGAAGTAGATGAAAAAAACAAAATTGCAGTTTTAACAGATAAAGGTATTAAGAAAGTAGAGAAAATTTTAGAGGAGCTCATAGACAAAGAAGCGTATGGGGTTAAGGAAATAAATTTATATGATCCAAAACTTTCTGAGCTTCTTCATGCAATTTTACAATCTCTAAGAGCTCATCATCTTTTTAAAAGAGATATAGACTATATGGTTATTAATAATAAAGTTGTAATTATAGATGAGTTTACTGGAAGACTTATGGATGGAAGACGTTGGAGCGATGGTCTTCATCAAGCGGTAGAAGCTAAAGAGGGTGTTCCAATAGAGTCGGAAAATCAAACTCTAGCAACTATAACTATTCAAAACTATTTTAAACTTTATAAAAAACTTGCCGGGATGACTGGAACCGCAGAAACAGAAGCTGCGGAACTTAAAGCTATTTATGGCCTAGATGTTGTAGTTATCCCTACAAATAAACCTGTAAGAAGAATAGATCATCCGGATTTAATTTTTAAAACAAAGGCTGCAAAATGGAGAGCAGTTGTAAATGAAATAAAAAAAGAACATGCAAAAGGTAGACCAATTTTAGTTGGGACAAAATCTGTGGAAGATTCCGAGCTTCTTAGCGAGCTTTTAAAAAAAGAAGGAATCCCTCATCAAGTTTTAAATGCAAAATATCATGAAAAGGAAGCAGAAATTGTCGCTCAAGCTGGTAGATTAGGTGCAGTTACAATTGCAACTAATATGGCTGGAAGAGGAACAGATATTTTACTTGGAGGAAATCCAGAGTATCTTGCTAAAAGTGAGCTTAAAGAAAAGGGAATTACTTTAGATTCTATTAAGGAAATGATAAAAAAAGAAAAGCCTGAACTTTCAGATTTTGAGGTAGAAGAAAAGGCTTTTGAAATATATGAAGAACTTTTAAAGGAAAATGTGGAGAAATGGAAAAAAATTACAGAAGAAGAAAAGAAAAAGGTTTTAGAGCTCGGAGGACTTTATGTTATTGGAACGGAAAGACATGAAAGTAGAAGAGTAGATAATCAGCTTAGAGGTAGAGCAGGTCGTCAAGGGGATCCGGGAGAAACACGTTTCTTTTTATCTTTAGAAGATGATCTTCTTAGACTTTTTGGAGCTGATAAAATTCAAAAACTTATGACAATGATGAATATTCCGGAAGATGAACCTATTACTCACAAAATGGTTTCAAAAGCCTTGGAAACTGCTCAAAAGAAAGTAGAGCAAATGCACTTTCAAATAAGAAAAAGACTTTTAGAATTTGATGAAGTTTACAACGTTCAAAGAAAAGTTATTTATGAGCAAAGAAATAAAATACTAAAAGGTGAAAATATAAAAGATGAAATTTTAGCAATGATAGAAGATGTTGTGGAAGATTTAATTGATATGTTTGCTCCCGAAGAAGAGCTTCCAGAAGAGTGGAATTTAAAAGGTTTAAAAGAATATGTTGAAAAAAACTATGGAGTTCCTCTTGAAAATTTCCCAACATCTTTAGAAGAGTTAGAAAAAGTTAATATAGATGTGGATGATGAAAGAGAAAAATTAAAAATTCTTTTATTAAAAGCTTTTATAAAACTTTATGAAGAAGGAGAAAAGATTTTGGGAAGTTCTTCTTTAAGAGAACTTGAAAGATTTACTCTTTTACAAAACTTAGATCACTACTGGAGAGAACATTTAAGAAATCTAGATCACCTAAGAGAAGGAATTGGTTTAAGAGGTTATGGTCAAAAGGATCCAGTAGTAGAGTTTAAAAAAGAAGCTTTTGAACTTTTTGGAGATCTAATAAAAACTATAAAACATGCTACTATACAATCCATAATGCAATATATTCATTTTAACTTAAAAGAAATGCAAGAAAGAAATAAAGAAATAGAAGTATAAGGAAGTATTTTTTTGAAATTAGGAGAATTTTTAGTTTCTAATAACTTTATTTCTAAGCATGAACTTGACTTTGCTTTGGAAGATCAAAAATATACCCAAAAGTTTCTAGGTGAGATTTTAGTAGAGCTTGGTTTTCTTCCAAGCTCACTTTTAAACATATTTTTAGCTTTATATGAAAATAGAAGCTATAAGCTTTTATTTTCAGATGCTCTTAGCAAGAATCTTTACAAATTTTCAAAAGGTGAATATATATATAAGTATGGAAACTTAATTTTTTCTACGAAGGAATTTTTTGAAAAATATAGTTTAGAGGATAAGGGTTATAAACTTTTTGAGGTAAAAAAAGGTTTTAAAGTAGATTTTCAAGAGGAAATAAATTTGTCCTTAACTACTCCTCAAACTTTTCTTCAAAATCTTATTTTATTTGCAGTTTATAATGAAATTTCAGATTTACATTTTGAACCATTTTCAAATATAGTTCGTTTAAAAGTAAGAAAACTTGGGAAAATTCAATATCTTCTTAATTTTTCTAAGGATTTTTATAAAAAATTTTTAATATCTTTAAAAAGTTTTTCTAATTTGGACTATACAAAAACCGCAACTCCTCAAGATGGAAGAATTTATCTTAAAACCCAGCTTGGAAATGTATATTTGCGTCTATCCTTTTTGCCGGGTATTTATGGAGAAAACTTAGTTATTAGGGTTTTAAATAAAAAAGGTGGTATTTTGAGATTAAATCATTTAGGATTAGAAGAGAAATATTTTGAAATTTTAAAAAAAATAAAAAATATTAGACACGGACTTATTTTAATTTGTGGTTCTACCGGAAGTGGAAAAACAACTACCCTCTACGCTTTAATAAGGGAGCTTTTTTCCCCCGAAAAAAACATTATTACTATTGAGGAACCCGTAGAGTACTTATACCCTGCCATTAGGCAAATAGAGGTTAATGAGAAGTTAAGTTTTTATGAAAGTTTAAAAGCTTCTTTAAGACAAGATCCAGATGTTATTGTTCTTGGGGAAATTAGAGATGAAAATACAGCAAAAACCGCTTTAAGAGCAGCTCAAACCGGACACCTTGTTATAGCTTCTTTACATTCTTATTCTCTTGAAACTACAATTTCAAGACTAGTAAATTTGGGATTAGATAAAGAAGAAATTAAAGAAGTCTTGAAAATGGTAGTTATCCAAGAACTTATAGATATAAAATGTCCTTTTTGCAAAGGCAAAGGTTGTAATATTTGCTTTAAAGGAATTTTTGATAAAAGACCTTCCTTAAAAGTTTTTAAAAATTTCCCAGCATAGAATACTTGTAGCACAAGCCACATTTAATGAAGGAATTTTTCCTGTCATGGGAATGGTTAAGATATTTTCTAATTTTTCCAGAATTTCCCGTCTTATTCCTTTTCCTTCACTTCCTATAAATACTATAGCAGGAAGTTTTATTTTTTCTTGTCTTATATCCTTTCCTCCTGTTTCTAAAGCATAGATGTTAATATTTTCCTCTTTAATTTTTTCTATTAAATCAAGAAAAGAATCTACTTTTGCTATTTTAGTATGAAAAATAGCTCCAGAGGATGTTTTTACCACAATTTCATTTATAGGAGGGGAGTTTCTTTTCTCTAAAAATATTCCTTCTCCCCCAAAAGCTACAAGCGAACGAATGATAAGACCTAAATTTTGAGGTTCAGTTATTCCATCTAAAGCAAGAGCATAAGAATTATTTTTTATTAAGCTATTTAATAAAGATAAACCGTCTACAATATTTATATTATCACTTGCGACAATTGCACAAATCCCTTGATTTTTCGTAGTTTTCGTTAATTTATCTATATAAGATTTTTTTGTTTTTTGATAGGGAATATTTAAATTTTCAAGAAAATTTATTATTTCTTTATACTTTTCTTTTTTCGCTCTATTAAAATCAATATAAACTTTTTCTATATTTTGTTTATTTTTTAATGCTTCTTTTATGGAATTAAGGCCAAATATTATCAACTTTTTAATTCCTAGTTTCTAATTTTATATTTATTTTTCCTATATTATAACTAAAAAACATAAAATAAAAAATTTACTTGCACTCAAATTTAACTTTTACTTTCAAACTAATTTCTTTAGAACTTTTTGCAGGTTCTGGAGCTAGAGATTTAGAAAATTTTATTTGAGATCGAAATATAGGAATATAAATAGAGTTAAAGGAAATATAACTTATTTCGCAAGATTTATTTAAAAGTTTTTCAATTTTTCTTTTTTCAAAAATAATTTTATTAATGGCTTTATATTTTAGTTTTTCTAAAACTTCATTTTGTTTTTGATTGGATATTATATAATGAGGATTATATACAATGTATTTAATGTTATATAACTTAGAAAATCTATTTAAAAGATTAAAAATTCTATTTTGATTCTCTATATTTTTTAGATAAAAGTTATATATTATTTCTCCTATAAAACCTTTAGAAACATATTTTTTTAAATTCGGATCATAATCTTTATATTCTCTAATATAGAAATTACCACCTTTATATTTTAATTTTAAAGTTCTTATGGATTTATCTAATTTTCCTAAAACGTCTAAAACATTTTCTTCGCTTTGAGATATATAACTAACTTTAATTGGAAGAAAATAAATATCCGGATTAACGTAAGATTTAACGGTTATAGTATCTGAAATAATTGTTTTAGCAAAAGATGTAGAAAATAATAGAAAAAGTATAAACTTTTTCATAGGACTTAATCCTCCTAATAATAAACTATTTTACCATAAAATATTATACAAGTAACTTTTCTAAGTTTTCAAAACATCCGTGTTTTAAGATTTTTCTTATTTTAAGAAAATGAGCTAGATATATATTTTTATTATCTATAAGGTCTATAAAATCTTTTTCAATCTTTTTTTCTTTTAAAAATTGGATATGTTCTTTCATTAATTTTTTTTGCAAAAGAATGTTTACTAAGGATATGTAAGGAATTTTTACTAATATTCTTCCTAAAAGATAAGTAAAAATATTTAACTTATAAACAACTATATGTGGAACCCCACAAAGAGCAGCCTCCAAAGAAGCTGTACCGCTTGTTATTATTCCAAAATCTGCTTTTTTCAAAATTTTCAAAGAATTCCCGAAACTTAAACATATATAATTTGGGATTTTATAATTTTCTATTAAATTTCTTACATTTGGAGTTAAGGGCATAAAAAAATTTATACTATATTTATCTTTTAATTTATTAAATATATTTTTTGTAATATTAAGAAAAAAGGGCATAAGATTTTTTATCTCTTGAGGACGGCTACCTGGCATAAGAATAATATTTAAATTTCTTGTTTTATTTATATCTTTTTTTAATTTTTGCTTAATCAAATTTTCACTATCAAAGATAATATCTAAAAGTGGATTTCCAACATAAATAGCATTTATGCCAAAATTTTTAAAATATCTTTCTTCAAATGGAAATATACAAAAAAGCTCATCTAAAATCTTTAAAGATTTATTTCTAAATTCCCCCCAAGCCCAGGTTTTTGGAGGAATAAAGTGGTAGCGTTTAGTAGAAGATTGAAATTTAAAAAATACTTTATGGATTTTTTCGTGAAAAGCCCAAGCATCTAAACTTAATATAAATTTAAATTTTTCTTTTTTTACTAGATTTTCAATATCTTTCAAAAGTGATCTTACGATTCTATATTTTGAAAGAACCTCAAAAAAACCCAGAGAGGTAAGATTATCAGAATCAAAAATAAGTTTCAAATTTGGATGATTCAAAAGTTTTTTTTCTTTTAAAAAAGATTTTGAAAATATAGTATATACTTTATACTTAGGTAATAAAAAACTTAAAAGTCTTAAACCATAATTAAAAGCAGAGGGTTCAAGAGCTGTTAGAAATATATTTTCTTGAAGCAAATTCATCAAGTAAATTCCTTTCTTTTATTTCCTCTTTATGTTTAATTTGAAGCTCTATTTTATTTTTTAAAGTTTCTATAGCTCTTTTTTCTGAAAAAATATCTTTAAGCTTCGATAGTTCTTTTTCTAAAGTTTTTTCTAAGTTTATTTTTGCAAGAATATACTTTTCTATTTTATTAGACAAATATATAACATTTTGAGGAGCCATACTAATTTCAAATATACTACTTACATTTTGAGTTTGAACTTTATAAATTTCTTTTCTTAAATTTTCTATTTTTCTTTCTATGAAATTAATTTTGGAGTGAATTTGTTGAATTTTTTGTTTTTGCTGTCTTAATTCTCTTTCTTTAATTTTAATAATTTTTTCTAAAGTTTTTAAAGATTGCATACTTAAGCTTCACTTGGAACAAAACCTGCAACTTTTCTTATATAATCATTTACATAGTTTATTATTTTCTTTCTATTTTCTTCACTAATTTCTATAAATTGAATTCCATAACAAATTGATCCTTTTTCCTCTACCTTTCTTCTAATCTGACCTAAAGCGAAAATTGTGTTTCCTTCTAGATCTATTTCTAGGTATACTTTATCTCCTACATTATATTTTGGAATATCTTCTCTATTTACTGGAAAACAAATTAAAGTTCCTCCACCACTAATATCTTTTGTTTTTGTAACATACCATTTTAATTTTTCTGGGGAGGGCATATTTCCATTTTCATCTTCTTTTACAGGTTCAGAAATTTTGCAATTAAGCTCAGCTTCCACTCGAATATATTCTCTAAATTGAACCCTTTCAAATTTTCTTGTGTGAGGAATTTTTAAAATTAGTCTAAATCCTTCGTTTATAACATCTTCAAGTGTTAAACCTTTTAAAATGTATATTCCATCGTTTTTTCTTAAAAATTTTATATTTACTTTTTCTCCAGGTCTTAAACGAGGATGCTTTTTTTCCGTACTCCAATACATATAAAATTCATCTTTATCTATTAATCCTACAGGTATGGTATCTGGAATATCATCAAAAAAAAGTTCTCCAGTTTGATAAAGCTCTATATCTTTAGTAGTAGAAAGGGGAACGTAAGGAGGTAAAGTAGTTAATCCGAGTTTATTTCTTAGTCGTGTAACAAGTTCTGGATCTGCATCCGGATCTTCGGAAAGATAAGCATCCATTACTTTTTCAAAAGGAACTTTATGATCTAAAACTAAGTAAGGATCTAAACCAAGTTTTTCTGAGTACTTCCAAATAATTTCAGTCTCTTCTTTTGTTAAACCCCGTTTTTGAGCATAATTGAAAAAAAGCTCTTTTCTTCTAATTTCTTTTAATCTTTCTTTAAGGTAAAAGTAAGCTATAGTTAAAACAAAAGGAACAGATATAGCAAGTAATGCTAATAAAACATCGGAGACCGAAGGCGGTCCCCATTTAAAATATTCTAAAACATTTGTTGGCATTTAGATATCCCTTTAATTAATCTTTAAGAACCTTTGCTAAATGTTTAGCTGTTTCTAATAAATTTTTATCATGAGCTCTAAATTCCCTTTTAAATCTTCTTCTAACCTTTTGTTCTGCATGGAAAGACATTAATGTAACTTCCTTTCCTTCTCCTTCTTTAGCTACTTCTTCCATAACTTTTTTAAAAGAACCTTGAAATTTCTTTATTTCACCATCTATTTTCGCCCAAAGTTCCATAGTTTTTAACCTCCTTTCTTATCTTTTGCAAAGGGAATTTTAACAAATTTAATTTAAGAGAATTTTTTCTAAATTTTTTTCTAAGAATTTTGTATGATAATTTCCATTTAAAAACTCTTTAAAATTATAAAGTTTTAAAAATAATTCTTTTGTAGTTTTAATATTTTTTCCTTCTATTTTCAATTCATTTAGAGCCCTAAACCCGCGTTTTAAGGCTTCTTTTCTATTTTTCCCTTTTACTATAATTTTAGCTAGCATAGAGTCATAATAGGGCGGAATTTCATAACCTTGATATATGTGAGTATCTACTCTTGTATTATACCCGCCAGGTAAAACTAACTTTTCTATTTTTCCTATAGCTGGCATAAAGTTTTTAAAAGGATCTTCTGCATTTATTCTAAACTCTATTGCATGACCGTAAGGAATTTTATCTTCTATAGTTATCTTTTCTCCCATAGCTGTTAAAATTTGCCAAGCTATTAGATCTTCATCTATAACCATTTCCGTTACAGGATGTTCTACCTGAACTCTTGTATTCATTTCAATAAAATAAGGATTTTTATTTTTATCTACAATAAATTCAACTGTTCCTAACGTATGGTAATTTATATGAGAAGCTATTTTCTTAGCATATTTATAAAGCTTTTCCCTTAAATTTTCATTTACAAAAGGAGAGGGAGCTTCCTCTAAAAGTTTTTGATGACGTCTTTGTAAAGAGCATTCTCTTTCTCCAAGAGCAATTATTTTTCCATGTAAGTCTCCTAAAATTTGAACCTCAATATGTTTTGGCTCTTCTATATATTTTTCTATAAAAATTTCTTCACTTCCAAAAGCATTTTTAGCTTCTTTCATAGCTATGTTTAAAGTATTTTCCAAATCTTTTTCTTCATAAACAATTTTAATTCCTCTTCCTCCACCTCCACAGGCTGCTTTTATAAGAATTGGGTATCCGATTTCATTTGCTACTTTTCTAGCCTCTTCTAAAGTTTTTATATGTTCAAAACCCGGTACAACCGGAATTCCAAGCTCTTTTGCTAGTTTTCGAGCATTTATTTTATTTCCCATAAGCTCAATTGCTTTATAAGAAGGTCCTATAAAAATATAACCACAAGCTTCTACGATCTCTGCAAAAGAAGGATTTTCAGCTAAAAATCCATATCCTGGATGAATAGCATCTACATTTGATATTTCCGCCGCTGAGAGAATAGCCGGAATATTTAAATAGCTATCTTCAGGTCGAGGACCACCTACACAATAAGCTTCATCTGCAAGCTCCACGTGAAGAGAACTTTTATCTGCAGTAGAGTAAATAGCTACTGTTTTTATTCCAAGTTCTTTACAAGTTCTTATAATTCTTACTGCAATTTCTCCTCTATTTGCTATAAGAATTTTTTTTATCATATTAAAAACCTCTAAAGTCTTGGTTTAAAGCAAGTTTTAAAATTATAGCATAGCTACCTTACTATTACTTTCTATTAAATTTTTTACGTTTATTAAATCTTTTTTAGATTATAATTATTAATTAAAATTTTTCTAAAGGGGGCATTAGCTTTGGAAGAAAGAATTTATGAGCAAAGATTAAAAAAACTTGAAAAATTAAAGGAATTAGGTATACATCCCTACGAGTACAAGTTTGAAAAAACTCATTCTATAAAAGATATACTAGAAAAATATCCTCAAAAAGATGAAAAAGAAGCTGGAAAAGTATACGGAGAAAAAGTCAAAATAGCTGGAAGAATTATGTCTTTAAGAATTATGGGTAAATCTGCCTTTTTTCATATTCAGGATGAAACCGGAAAAATTCAATGTTTTTTAAATATAAAAGATGTGGGCGAGGATTTTTATAAAAATATATTTAAAAAATTAATAGATATTGGAGATATTGTAGGCGTAGAAGGTGAGCTTTTTAGAACTAAAACAGGAGAACTTACTATTCATGTTAAAAATTTAAAACTTTTAACAAAATCTTTAAGACCCCTTCCAGAAAAATGGCACGGTCTTAAAGACGTAGAAAAAAGATATCGTCAAAGATATTTGGATCTAATAGTAAATCCTCATGTAAGAGAAATTTTTAAAACAAGAACAAAAATAATAAAAGCTGTAAGAGATTTCTTAGATGAAAAAGGATTTTTGGAAGTTGAAACTCCCGTCCTTCAACCAATCGCATCAGGGGCAGCAGCAAAACCTTTTGTAACTTACTATAATGCTCTTGATATTAATGTCTATTTAAGAATAGCACCTGAACTTTATTTAAAAAGACTTATTGTAGGTGGTTTTGAAAAAGTTTATGAACTTGGAAAAAATTTTAGAAATGAAGGTATAGATACCACCCACAATCCAGAATTTACTATGGTAGAGTTTTATTGGGCATATGCAGATTATAATGATCTTATGAAATTAACCGAAGAATTTTTTGAGTATCTTTTAGATAAGATAAAAGGAAAAGGCGTTAGAAAAATTAAATTTAAAGATATGGAGATAGACTTTACACCTCCTTTTAAAAAAGTTACTTTTTTAGGCGCATTAAAAGATGCCTTAAAAGAAGAGGGTATTGAGGTTACAGAAGATGAACTTTTAGAAAACGAAAACCTTTTACATGAAATTTGTGAAAAATTAAAAACTAAATATAAAAATTTAGTAAAACACGAAACTTGGGATAAAGCTAAACTTTTAAAAGAACTTTTTGAAAATTTAGTAGAGTCAAAACTTATAAATCCAACTTTTGTAATTGATTTCCCAAAAGAACTTTCACCACTTGCTAAAACTCATAGAAAAGATAACCGTCTTGTAGAACGTTTTGAATTATTTATTGCTGGAAAAGAAATTGCAAATGCTTATTCTGAGCTTAATGATCCTTTAGATCAAAAGGAAAGATTTTTAGAACAATTAAAAGCTAAACAAAAAGGTGAAGAAGAAGTAGTAGAGTATGATGAAGATTTTATTAGAGCTTTGGAACACGGTATGCCTCCTACTGCGGGAGAGGGGATAGGTATAGATAGACTTGCAATGCTGTTAACAGACAATGATTCTATTAGAGAAGTTATCTTATTCCCACAACTAAAGCCTAAAAAAGATGAAGTTGAAGAAAAGATTGAGGAAGAAAGCAAAGAATTTATAGAGAAACACAAAGATGAAATTGAGAAAGGAGAGCTTTAAGGAGGAAAAATGCTTACCTTTTTAACCGCTGGGGAGTCCCATGGGAAAGGTGTTTTTGCATTTTTACAAGGAATTCCGGCAAATTTAAAAATAGATAAAGAGTTCATAAATAAAGAGCTTAAACGTCGTCAAGGTGGATATGGAAGAGGGGGACGTCAAAAAATAGAAAAAGATAAAGTAGATTTTTTAGCTGGAGTAAGAGAAGGAAAAACTTTACCGGGACCTATTTTAATGGCAGTGTGGAATAAAGATTTTGAAAATTGGAAAGATATAATGTCTCCTTTTTGTAAAGTTCCAGAAGATAAAAAAATTACTCGTCCTAGACCAGGGCATGCAGATCTAGTGGGAACTTTAAAATATAACCAAGATGATATTAGAAATATTTTAGAAAGGGCATCTGCTCGAGAAACTGCAGGAAGGGTTCTTGCAGGAAGTATATGTAAACTCTTTTTAAAAGAAGTGGATATAGAAATATTTTCCTATGTTCTTCAGATAGGAGAGTTAAATATTTTAGATATTTTAAAAGCTATATTAGAAAATAGAGAAATAGACTTTTCTTATAAAAATGTAAAAGAAGCTTTTAAAAAAATAGATAAAACTAAACTTGAGAATTATTTAAAAAGTGTTTTTAACTACTCTTTGGAAGATTTTGTAAGGAACTTTAATAATATATCTCCCGAAAAAAAGCATTTAGAGGCCGAAAAGAGCGAATTTAGACTACCAATACATTTAAAGGATATAGAAAACTTATATAAAACTTATATAGATACTTTGAAAGAAAGTGGAGAAACTATTGGAGGATATTTTGAAGTAATAGCAACCAATTTACCTATAGGACTTGGTTCTCATATTCAATGGAAAGAACGTTTAAATGCAAAACTTGCTTATCATATTATGAGTATACAAGCTTTTAAAGGATTTGAAATAGGACTTGGAAAAGAGTTTGCTTTTAGACGTGGTTCTCAAGCTATGGATTCTATTTATTACGATGAAGAAAAAGGTTTTTATAGAAAAACAAACTATAGTGGTGGTTTGGAAGGCGGAATGACTACGGGAGAAAATTTATTATTTAGAGCTACTATAAAACCTATTCCTACTTTACTTAAACCTTTAGATAGTATTAATATAAAAACAAAAGAACCTCAAAAAGCAATTTATGAACGCTCAGATGTTTGTGTTTTACCGGCAGCTTCCGTAGTTGCAGAGCATATGACTGCCATTTGTTTGGCAGATGAGCTTTTATCTTTCGTTCCGGCAGATAACATAGAAGAATTTAAACTTTTTTATAAAATGAAAAAAGAAAGACTAAAAAAAGGAAAATTTCTAAAGGAAAATGAATAAAGTTTTTTTTATTTTAGATATTATTGCTTTTATCCTATCTTTATATTTAGTAAAAGATCAAAAACTTGATAAAGATTTAGAAGCAAATGAAGATAAAACATATCTTGTTTTACCTTTAATAGCTTCCATTATGTTTTATTTCTCTCTTGCCTTTTCAAATATACTTACAGGTATACTATTTTTAATATTTTCTTTTTACACTTTAATTTACTATATACTAAAACCGGAAAGTATTTTATCTCTTTTCCGAGAAAAAAGTCTTAGATTTATTTTAATATTAAGCTTTTTAGGAAGTATATTTGGAGCTTTAGTTTTTTACTTTGGGGGAAATTTATCCAGCTTGTCGCCTGTAATTTTAACTTTAATCTTTAGTTTAGCTGTATTTATAACTTTATATTTTCATGGTTTAGTTTTAGCTTTGATATCTTATCTTTTAAGAAAAAAGGGATACTCTTTATTTTGGATATTTATAATAGCATCTTTAGACTATATAGGTTTATTATTATCTTTAATTTTAAGGCCAAGAAATGTTAGTAATAAATCTTAAAAAGAAACTAAAAAATTTTTTTTTAAATATATCTTTAAAAACCTCTTTTAAAAAAATAGGCATATTTGGGCACTCCGGTAGTGGCAAAAGCTTAAGTTTGGCGTTAATTTCAGGTTTTTTAACTCCAGATGATGGATTTATAAAAATAGAAGATAAGGTATTTTTTTCAAAGGTACATGGAATAAATCTTCCTCCTTCAGAAAGGAAAGTAGGATATGTATTTCAAGATTATCTTTTATTTCCTCATATGACAGTTCTTGAAAACTTGCGTTTTGTATGCAAAGATATACAAAGGATATATGAATTTGCCGAAATATTTGAGATAAAACATATATTAAATAAATATCCCTCTCAAATTTCTGGAGGACAAAAACAAAGAGTTTCCATTTTAAGAGCTATTCTTTTTAATCCTAAGATTTTGCTTTTAGATGAACCTTTCTCAGCCTTAAACGAAGCTTTAAGAGAGAAACTTTTATATTTTTTTAAAGATATTTTAGAAAAATATAATTTACCGTTTTTATTTGTAAGCCATAACTTTGAAGAAGTTTACCTACTTTGTGATTACATTATTTTTTTAGAAAATGGAAAAATTATTTTTGAAAGCGAAAAGGAAAAATTATTTGATAATCTAAATATAAAAGCGGCAAAAGCTTTAAACTTTCCATTTGTAGTTAAAAAAGGAAATAAATATTTCTCCTTAAAAAAAGATTTTATTTTTGGAAAAGTAAATTTTAAAAATAAAAATAAGTTTTTTTTAGAAGGAGAGATTTTGGAAATATATAAATTTCCCGAATATATTTCTGTAAAAATAAAAGTAAAAACTACATCTTTTGAAATCTTAGATTTTGAACTTAAACCCTTAAAAGAAATTTTTTTAAAATTTAAAAATTTGGATGAAAACATGTTGAAAAACAAAATTCTACAAGTAAGTATTCCCGAGAATGCTTTAATCTCTTTAAAATCTTAAAATCTTTTTATTTTTACTTTGCCTTGAAAAAATTTTTTCCTATCTTATTTTAAAGAAGAAAAACTTTTTTCCCGCATTTAGGAGGGCGAAAAATATGGAAAAGATTGTAGAAGTAGGAAAATTACCTGAAGTTTTACCCGTTTTACCTTTAAGAGATATGGTGGTATTTCCTTTAATGATATCACCTTTATATGTTGGTAGGGATTTTTCTCTAAAAGCTGTAGAAGAAGCTCTTTCTAAAGATAAATTAATTTTACTTGTTCCTCAACTTGATAAAGATAAAGATGAAATAACCAAGGAAGATTTAAATAAAATCGGAACCGTGGCTATTATTTTGAAAGCAATGAAACTTCCCGATGGAAGAATGAAACTTTTAGTTCAAGGTTTAGAAAGAGCTCAAATTGAGGAAATTTTACAAGAAAGACCTTATTTTCTAGCTAAAGTTAAGCATTTAGAAGATCAAGAATTTATAGAACTTGATGAGGAAACCCATGCTTACGTTAATTTAATAAAAGATGAAATAGAAAAACTTGCAACTTATGGAAAAGGAATTCCACCGGAAATTATTGCTCTTTTAAAAACTATAGAAGATCCTTCCAAAGTTGCAGATTTAGTGGCAGGGAATATAGATATAGATTTCCAAAAAGCTTTGGATCTTCTTAATACTATAAATGTAAAGGAAAGACTTAAAAAGGTTATAGAACTTATAGAAAAAGAAATTGCCTTTTTACAACTTCAAGAAGAAATTAAAAAGAAAGCTCGTCAATCTATAGATAAGGAGCAAAAAGAATACTTTTTACGTCATCAACTTAGAGCTATTAGAAAGGAACTTGGTGAGGAAGATGAAAAGTTAAGAGAGATAGAAGAATATAAGGAAAAAATTAAAAAAGCTAAAATGCCTAAGGAAGTTGAAAAAGAGGCTCTAAAAGAGCTTTCTCGTTTAGAAAAAATGCATCCTGAAAGTGCGGAAGCTTCCGTTATTAGAACTTACTTAGATTGGCTTTGCGAGCTTCCTTGGCGTAAGAGAACTAAAGACAAACTTGATATTGTAAGAGCTAAAAAAATTTTAGATGAAGACCATTATGATTTAGATAAAGTAAAACAAAGAATTTTAGAGTTTTTAGCCGTAAAAAAACTTTTAAAACAAAGAAAGAAATCTTCTAAAGTAACTAAACAACCAACTATTTGTTTTGTAGGACCTCCTGGAGTTGGAAAAACTTCTTTAGCACGCTCTATTGCAAGAGCTTTAGGAAGAAAATTTGTAAGAATTTCTTTAGGTGGCGTTAGGGACGAAGCTGAAATTCGTGGACATAGAAGAACTTATGTTGGAGCTATGCCTGGAAAAATTATTCAAGCTATTAGAAAGGCAGGAACCAAAAATCCGGTTATTTTACTTGACGAAATAGATAAAATGTCTTCAGATTTCAGAGGGGATCCGGCTGCAGCTCTTTTAGAGGTTTTAGATCCAGAACAAAATAGAGAGTTTGTAGACCACTATCTTGGAGTGCCTTTTGATTTATCTGAAGTTTTATTTATTGCAACTGCAAATACTCCATATACTATTCCTGCACCTCTTTTAGATAGATTGGAAGTTATTACAATTCCAGGATATACTGAGGAAGATAAGATTAATATTGCAAAAGATTATATTGTGCCGAAAAAATTAAAAGAACATGGATTAACAAACGAGGATGTAGAGTTTACAGAAGAAGGTATTAGATACTTAATTCGTCACTATACCCGAGAGGCTGGAGTTAGAGATTTAGATAGAAAAATTGCAGCTATATGTAGAAAAATTGCCTACTGGCTTACAGGTGGTAAAGAAGAAAAGATTAACGTAGAAGAGCTTAAAAAGAATGGAAAATTTATTGTAGACGAAAAATTTGTAAAGACAGTTTTAGGATATGAAAAATATATGCCAGAAATGGAACTTGAAGAAAATGAAGTTGGGGTTGCAACTGGACTTGCTTGGACTTCAGTTGGTGGAGATGTTCTCTTTATTGAAACTATAGTTACTCCGGGAACTGGAAAACTTATATTAACTGGTAGACTTGGAGATGTAATGAAAGAAAGTGCTCAAGCTGCTCTTGGTTATATTAGGGCTAATGCAGAAAAATATGGAGTAAAGAAAAACTTTAATAAGATAGATATTCACGTTCATGTTCCATCTGGTGCTATTCCAAAAGATGGACCTTCTGCAGGAATTACTCTTGCAACTTCTATGCTTTCAGCTTTAACGGGTAAAAAGGTTAAAAAAGATGTAGCAATGACGGGAGAAATTACTTTAAGAGGAAAAGTTTTACCTGTAGGAGGTCTAAAAGAAAAAATACTCGCTGCCATGAGATATGGAGCTAAAACTGTTCTTTTACCAAAGAAAAATAAATCTGAGGTTATGGAGGAAGTTCCAGAGGATATTAGAAAGAAAATTCGTCTTAAGTTTGTTGAAGATATAGATGAAGTATTTAATGAGGCTATTCCAGATTTAGAAGTAAAGGAAAAGAAAAAATCTTGTAATAAAAGAAAGGAAACTACAAAAGAGGTAAAGGAGCACTAATTTGGCAAAAGTAAAGACAAGATATGTTTGCCAAAATTGTGGATATACCTCTTCTAAGTGGCTTGGGCGTTGCCCAAGCTGCTCTTCTATTTCGTCCTTTGTGGAAGAAACTATAAAAGAGGATAAAAATATATCTAAAGCTTCGTCCTGGGTTAAACATGATGAAAATTTAGTTATTCCCATAACTAAAGTAAAAGAAGTAAAACATGAAAGATATAAATCTAGCCTTTTTAAAAGCTTTAATGATTTTTTAGATGGTGGAATTGTAAAAGGTTCTGTAAATTTATTTGCTGGAGAACCTGGAATAGGAAAATCCACATTTTTACTTCAACTTGCAAAGGATTTTTGTAAATATGGAAAAGTTTTATATGTATCTGGAGAGGAAAGTATTGAGCAAATTTCCTTAAGAGCAAGAAGATTAAATGCTTTAGATGAAAATATTTTAGTAGTTTCTAATAATAATCTTCTTTCTATTAAAGAAACTATTGAAAAAATAAAACCTTCTTTTCTTATTATAGATTCTATTCAAACTATGTATCTTCCATACTTAGAAAGTTCTCCCGGAAGTGTATCTCAAATAAGAGAGGGAACTGCTTTTTTAACAAATTTATGCAAAGCGCTTGAAATTCCAGCTTTTATTGTAGGGCATGTAACTAAGGAAGGAAATATTGCAGGTCCGAAGGTTTTAGAGCATATTGTAGATGCTTTATTTTTTTTTGAAGGAGATAGGTTTAGTAATTTAAGAATTTTAAAAAGTTTTAAGAATCGCTTTGGAAAAACTGGAGAAGTTGTTGTTTTTGAAATGCAAGAAAAAGGTTTAAAAGAAGTAGAAAATCCATCTGAATTTTTTTTAAAAGAACGTCCAATTGGAAAACCTGGAAGCGTAGTTTTTCCTTTCTTGGAAGGAGCTCAACGCCCCATTTTAGTAGAAGTTCAGGCTTTAATAACAAGGGCTGCTTTTGTAACTCCTCAGAGAAAGTCCCAAGGTTATGATTATAATAGACTCTCTATAATTGTAGCTCTTTTGGAAAAGGAACTTAAACTTCCACTTAAAAATTTTGATATTTTTGTAAATGTAGTTGGAGGGATAAATATAAAAGAACCTGCCGCAGATTTACCGGTAGCTTTAGCGATAATATCATCTTTTTTAAATATTCCTCTAAAAGAAAATGTTTGCGCTTTTGGAGAAATTGGATTAACAGGAGAACTTCGACAAGTTCGCTTTCCGGATATGAGAACAAAAGAAGCTTTAAAAATGGGTTTTAACGAAATTATAGCTCCTCCAAAATATAAAGATATAAAAGAGGTTTTTTTTAATGTCTTTAAAAAAGAAAAGACCACTTAAAGAATGGGTTTTTTCTTTAAGAGAAACTATGCGTTTAAACTTAAGTTTTATTATTTTGGTAGAAGGAAAAAATGATAAAAAAGCCTTAAAAAGTTTTGGTATAGATGAAGATAGAATTTATACTTTATCTGGAACGTCTTTTTATGACTTAGCCGAAAAGCTTGAACCTTTGAATAAAGTTGTCATAATGCTTATGGATTTAGATAAAAAGGGAGAAGATATTTTTCAAAAGCTTATAAAAATATTTGATATTTATAAAATAGAATATGATACTTCCTTTAGAGATGCCTTAAAAAGATATAAAGTAAAATATATAGAGAAACTCCCTAAGCTTTTGTTTTTAGAAAATATGAAAAATTTAAACAAAAATTAAAACTTATTTTATAAGTGAAATCAAACCTTTGATAATGTTTGCTGCATAGGGATTGAGCAAAGTAAGACCAATTAACATAATTATAATTAGTATCCAGAATTTTGTACTTATGTTTTGCTCTACTCTTTTTATCTCACTTTGCAAAGCTTGATATTGATAATCCATTCTTTTACTTAGCTCTTGAATTTTGTTATTTAAATCGTTATAAGAAAAATTTATTTTTTGATCAAGCTTTTGATAAGCAAGATTTAATTTCTTGTCTAAATCTTTATAAACAAAGTCAATTTTCTGATCTAATTGTTGATAAACAAAATCAATTTTTTGATCCAATCGTTTAAGCTCACTTTTGAACTCTTCTTTGGTAACAAGCTTTTGAACAAGTTTAGAGTAGAGAGCATTTTCAAAATACTCAGCTCTTTCCTTTAAATAGTTTTCAATACCTTCCTCTAAGTCTCTGACTAAGCACATTACAGCTTCACTATCTCCGATTGCTTTTCTTAACTTTTCATAAGTTTCAGTTTTTACAAGCTTTGGCACTTATTTACCCTCCTTATTTAATAAAAGAAATAAGACTTTTAATAATATTTGCCGTATAAGGATT
>JAMOTM010000054.1 GCA_027002265.1 Aquificota bacterium
GCAAGGTAAATCTCATCTATTTCCAAAGATATATCTCTTAAAGCTTTTAATATGTCTATCTTATCTTCTAAGTTTTTATTTCCACAGTAGGGACAAGGAGAAGCTTTTATATATTTTTGACAATTAGGACAATATTTTATAGTTGTATAAACCGGGTAATACTTATCCTCTTTCTTAACTCCCCAAATATCATAGTTATAAGTTAGATCAAAAATATGTCCTTTACTTGCAGTTAAAAGTAAAAGGTAGTCTCCTAAATTTACTTCATATATATTTACATTGTGAAGTTTTCTGCTTATAGCTTTTCCAAAAAAATTAGCTATTGTTCTTGCTTTATTTGGAGATTCTACAACTACAAGAGCAGTTTTTATTAAGTTTTTATTTTCTACTTTTAACTTTCCTTCTAAAATTTTTCTAACAAATTCTCTATCTTTATCTATTTTTTTAAAAAGATTGTTTAGAAAGTTTTCATTTACAATTTCAAGTCCGTGTTTTTTAGCATAATCTATTCCAATTTTGCTTTCAAAAACTTTAAATTCAATTTCATCACTTAAAAATCTAACGCGTTTTCTTAAAGAATTTAAACTTTTTATGTTATCAACAAGTAATAAACTTGCTCCTTTGGTAAGACCACCTGCAAACATACGAGAGGTTCTTCCAGAAGCTTGAATGTAACCTGCAGAATCTCCTATGAGAAGGAAAAGCTCTCCATTTTCCTCTTCTATAAAGATATCATCTCTTTCTTTTAAAATTTCAAAAAATCTTTTGTCTTTTAAAGTATCCTCTAAAAATTTTACAATTTCCTCGCATTTACTTTTGATATTTGGGTATCTATCTAAAAGTTCTTCAGGAAGGGTAATATAGTTTTTTAAATAATTTATATATCTATCTATAATAGAGGTATCCTTCCCAATTTTTTTTAAATATTCCATTAAAGCTTCCTTTGTTGCTAAAAGAAAATTAAAAAGCTTTGCTGGAGACAAGGATAGTTTTAAAGAAAATTTAAGTTTGGGAACGCCCAAAAATATAGCATATCTTACAGCATGGGGTAAATCTATTCCTCTTGCAAGTGGATTTTTATAAGATGCTATTCCTACAACTACTTTTATTTCTCCATCTATAAATTTTTCTTTATTTTCCTCGTTAAAGTCTTCGTAGGATATAGCTTTTATGTTATTTTTATTGAGAAAATCTACGACTTCATTTATGAACTCTTTTTTCATATCCGAGCTAATAAATAAAAAGCATCCTTTTCCATACTTTTTTATTAAATTTGTAGCCTTGTTTAAAAGATTTTCCTTACTTGGATTTTCAAAGAAAAATAAGATATCTTCTACGTTTCTTAAAACACTTGCTACTTTTCCAACTTCAAATCCTAAAATTTCTCTAAAAAGTTTTACTCGGTCACTTTTGGGAACAGAAGTTGCAGAGGATACTACTAAAACTTTATCTAAACTTTCTCTAAATTTTTCAAGTTCCTTTTCAATTTCGTTAATTTTTTTTAAAAGACTATCAAGTTCTTCTTTTTTTGTAAAAGGCAATTTCTTTTTTAATTTTATAACTTCTAAGGCTTTGTTTATAAGATCTTCTGAAGCACCAAGAAGCATTAAAACTTTATCTATGTTTTTTGCACTTTTAAGTAAGCTATCTACATCGTCTATAAAGATAAATTTAAAATCTTTATCTTTCAGGTTTTCATAATGTTTATAAAGAAAATTTATTGTTGTGATTAAAATATCAAAATCTCCTTCGTAGATTGCCTTTAAAGTTGTTTTTTTCTTTTCTCCAGTATAGGCTACAATTTTTTTGTCAGTAAGTTTTTGAAGTTTTTCTTTTACTTGTTTAACAAGAAGTTGAGTTGGTAAAACTATATATGATTTTTTTCCTTCCTTTGCAAAGTAAGAAGCTGTTATCATTCCCCAAGTGGTCTTACCTACACCAGTTGGAGCGATAATAGAAAAGGATCTATTTAAAAAAACTCTCTTTGCCCAAGTAACTTGCAAGGACCACGGAGAAAAAGAAGTTTTATTTTTAAAAAACTCTATCCATTTTTCTATTTCACTTTCTAAAAAACATACTTTTTTTAAATTTTTAAGTTTTCCATTTTCCTTGAGTTTTTCACAGATTTCCCTTAAAGAAAGTTTTTCAATCTTTTCCAAACACTTTTTACAGACTCTTTTTGTTTGAAGTTCTAAATCGTCAATAATCTCAAAACAATTTGGACATGTATTTTCAAAATAAGCAAGTTTTTCCATATTTGTCCTCTATTTTAAAATTTGAGTTTTCAAATTATATTTGTTTATTATAACTTTGAAAAGAAGGCGAAAATAATAATGTGATTAAAGTTTTTAGTTTTTAAACTCTATACGAAATAGGTTTTATCCGTTAAAATTTAAAATGCAATTTTTTCCAAAAATTCTAAAAAGAAAATAAGGAGGATATTAGATATGCCAAATACAAAATCTGCAAAGAAAAGACTTAGACAAAATAAGAAAAGAAGATTAAGAAATCGTATGTATGTTTCTAGAATTAGAACTGAAAGTAAAAAACTTTTAAAACTTATTGAAGAAAAAAAATTGGAAGAAGCTAAAAATCAATTTATTTTATGCTCCAAAATTATTCAAAGAGCAGCTGTTAGGGGTATCATTCATAAAAATGAGGCTGCAAGACGTCAGTCCCGTCTTGCTAAAAAATTAAGTGCTTTGGAAAAAGAACTTGCCCAAAATAACTAATCTTTCTTTTGAGCTTCCACGAGAAAAACTAGAGAAGCTCGGCATAAAATCTCTTTCGGATGCCGAGCTTCTTGCTCTTTTATTAAAGGTAGGTTCCAAAGATAAACATGTTTTAGAGCTTGCTCATTTTCTTTTAGAGGAGTATGGAAGTTTAAAAAATCTTTCTCAAGCATCCCTTAAGGAGTTAATTTCCCATAATGGAATTGGACTTGCCAAAGCTTGTGCTATTTTAGCTGCCTTTGAGATTGGGAAAAGGGTATTTTTAAATGCTTCTAAAAAAAGAAAAATAAAAAGTATAAAAGATGCTTTTTCCTTGATAAAGGAATATGGCTTTTCTACTTCGGAAGTAGCTGGAGCATTGTTTTTAGATAAATCTCTTAATTTAATAGGAATAAAAGTATTTTTGGAAGGAGATAAAGATAATATATTTTTAAATCCAAAGCTTCTTGTAAAATACGCTTTAAAATTTGATGCTAAGTATCTTGTATTTTTTCATACTCATCCTTCTGGAAATCTAATTCCCAGCAAAGAAGATATAAGATTTACGGAAAACTTAATTACTTTACTTAAAATTTTCGATATAGAGCTTTTAGATCATTTAATTCTGTTTGAAGATAATTTTATTTCTTTATTTAAATATTTAAAAAAATAAAATCTAAAAAGGTAATTTTTTTAAACTCCCAAAAGTCCTATTCTTTTTGTAAAATTTGAATAAAAATTTTTCTTTTTTAAGTTAGGGGGGATTAACAATGTCTATAAAGATGGTTTATTTTTTTGGAAACGGCAGGGCTGAAGGAAACGCCTCTATGAGAAATCTTCTTGGAGGAAAAGGAGCTAATCTTGCTGAAATGACTAATCTGGGTCTTCCAGTCCCACCTGGATTTACTATAACAACTCAAGTTTGTAAGATGTACTATGAAAATAATAAAAAATTTCCTCAAGGTCTTTGGGAAGAAGTTTTAAAAAACTTAAAAAAATTAGAGGAAGCTACTGGTAAGAAGTTTGCGGACAGAAAAAATCCACTTCTTGTTTCTGTTCGTTCCGGAGCTCCAGTTTCTATGCCGGGTATGATGGATACTATTTTAAATTTAGGACTCAATGATGAAACTGTCAAAGGTTTAGCGGAAGCTACAAACAATGAAAGATTTGCATACGATGCTTATAGAAGATTTATTCAAATGTTTGGGAATGTTGTAATGGGAATAGATCATGGTAAATTTGAAGAAATTTTGGAAGCAAAGAAAAAAGAAAAAGGGTACAAGTATGATACAGATTTAACAGCGGAAGATCTAAAAGATCTTATTTGTAAATATAAAGATCTTATTAAAAAAGAAACGGGAAGAGAGTTTCCTCAAGATCCATATAAACAACTTGAAATGGCAATTAAAGCTGTTTTTGATTCTTGGAACAATGAAAGAGCTATCAAGTATAGAGAAATTCATGGTATTCCAGATGATATGGGAACAGCTGTAAATGTAGTTGCTATGGTATTTGGAAATATGGGAGATGATTCTGGAACAGGAGTGGCATTTACAAGAGACCCCAACACTGGAGAAAATGTATTTTATGGAGAATACCTTAAAAATGCTCAAGGGGAAGATGTTGTTGCTGGAATTAGAACTCCGGAGCCTATCTCTAAATTAAAAGAGGAAATGCCGCAAGTTTATGATGAGCTTTTAAAAGTTAGAGATATTTTAGAAAAGCACTACAAGGATATGCAAGATATTGAATTTACTATAGAGAAAGGAAAACTTTATCTGCTTCAAACTAGAAGTGGGAAAAGAACTGCAAAAGCAGCTGTTAAAATAGCTGTGGATATGGCAAAAGAAGGTCTTATAAATAAGAAAGAAGCTATTAAAAGAATTTCTCCAAAAGAAATAGATCAACTTTTACATCCTCAGCTCTCTCCAATTGCGAAAAAGAAAGCTAAAAATGAAGGTAGACTTTTTGCAAAAGGACTTCCAGCTTCTCCGGGAGCTGCAGTAGGTAAAGTAGTCTTTAGTGCAGATGAAGCTGTAAAGCTTGCTGAGCAAGGAGAAAAAGTTATTCTTGTTCGTCATGAAACTTCTCCAGAAGATATTCATGGAATGCACGTAGCTCAAGGTATATTAACTTCTCGTGGAGGAATGACTTCCCACGCAGCTGTAGTTGCAAGAGGTATGGGTAAAGTTTGTATTGTTGGAGCAGAGGACATTGAAATAGATTATAAAAATAAATGCATGAAAGTTGGAGATAAAATAGTAAAAGAAGGTGATGTTATATCTTTAGATGGTTCTACTGGAGAAATTTTTGTCGGTGAAATTGAATGTATAGATGCTGAATTTACTCCGGAGTTTAAAGAGCTTATGACCTGGTGTGATGAATTTAGAAAACTTCAAGTTAGAGTAAATGCAGATACCCCAGAAGATGCTCAAAAAGGTAGAGAATTTGGTGCAGAAGGTATTGGACTTTGTAGAACTGAACATATGTTTTTTGATGAAGAAAGAATTCCTGTTGTTAGAGAAATGATTCTTGCACAAACTTCAGAAGAGAGAAGAAAAGCTTTAGAAAAACTTTTACCTTTCCAAAAAGAAGACTTTAAAGCTATATTTAGAGTAATGGATGGACTTCCAGTAAATATTCGTCTTTTAGATCCACCTTTACATGAGTTTTTACCAAAAACTGAAAA
>JAMOTM010000055.1 GCA_027002265.1 Aquificota bacterium
TCTTTAATCTTTCTGCTCCTATAGTGAAATTTCTCCCACACTCTTTGCATAGATATCTTTGTTTTCCATCTCTTGATTTTCCATTTTTTACGCACCAGTTAGAACCACATTCAGGGCACCTATATTTATGTGTATATTTTCTCGGTCTTCCTCTTCTTCCCATAATATATTATTTTATCATATCCTGATTGGAATACCAGTATAGACATAGATACTAAATTTGATTTTCTTTTGGTAGAATTTTTTTTACAAAAAAAAGGAGAAAGAAATGAAGAAAATGATAAAGATAGAAAATAGATATATTAGTGAAGATTATCCTACTTTTATAATAGCTGAAGCTGGTGTAAATCACAATGGTTCTCTAGAACTTGCAAAAAAATTAGTAGATGTCGCAAAGGAAGCTGGAGTGGATGCAGTTAAATTTCAAACTTTTAAAACTGAAAAAGTTGTATCAAAATTTGCTCCAAAAGCTGAATATCAAATTAAAAATACAGGTAATAATGAATCTCAATATGAAATGATTAAAAAGTTGGAACTAACAGAGGAAGAATTTATAGAGCTTTATAAATATACAAAAGAAAAAGGTCTTATATTTTTATCAACTCCCTTTGATTTTGAAAGTGCAGACTTTTTAGAGGATTTAGTCCCAGCTTATAAAATATCTTCAACAGATCTTACAAATTTACCATTTTTGGAATATATTGCTAAAAAAGGAAAACCTATTATCCTCTCTACTGGGATGGCCACTTTAGGGGAAATTGAAGAAGCTGTAAATACTATAAAAAAATATAATGAAGATATTATTTTACTTCACTGCATTACAAACTATCCAGCGGATTTTGAAGAGCTAAACTTAAGAGCAATAAAAACATTAAAAGAAGCTTTTAAACTCCCAGTTGGATACTCAGATCATAGTTTAGGAATATATGCTCCAATAGCTGCAGTTACTTTGGGAGCTATAGTTATTGAAAAGCATTTTACGATAGATAAAAATTTACCTGGACCTGATCATAAGGCTTCACTAAATCCAGAGGAACTTAAAGAAATGGTAAAAGCTATTCGTCTTACAGAAAAAGCATTAGGAGATGGTATAAAAAGACCCACTTTTAGTGAGGAAAAAATAAAAAAAGTAGCTAGAAAAAGTTTAGTAGCAAATATAGATATTCCTAAGGGGAGTATTATAAAAAGGGAAATGGTAACTATAAAAAGGCCAGGAATTGGAATAGAGCCAAAATATTTGGATATTGTTGTTGGAAAGATGGCAAAAAGAGATATTAAAAAGGATGAAGTTTTAAAGTGGGGGGATTTAGAATAGTGAAGATTTTAAGAACTGCAACAGGATGTATGGCTTCAATTGGTTTAATTAATGAATTGATAAAAAAAGGCGTAGAGATAGTATGTGTAGACGCTAATCCCATTTCGGTTGGGTTGTATTATTGTCCCAAAAAATACGTAGTCCCTAAAGGAAATGATCCAAATTTTATTCCTGAAATATTAAAAATATGTAAAAAAGAAAAAGTAGATGCTATATTACCTGGTCCAGAAGAAGAAATTATAAACATTGCAAAAAATAAGGATCTTTTTTTAAGTGAAGGTATTTTACCAATTGTATCCGATTATAAAACAGTGGAGATTGTATCTGACAAATGGAAAACATACAAATTTTTTGTAGATAACAATATCCCTACACCAAAAACATACAAATTGGAAGATATTCTGAATAAAGAAAATATTGAGTTTGACTTTCCAATTATCTTAAAACCAAGATTCGGTAGAGGGGGGTCAGGTGTTTATGTTATAGAGGACACTGAAGACCTAACTTATTATGTTACAAAAAAATGCAAGACAGACTATATAGTACAGGAATATATTAAAGGAGTTGAATATACGATTGATATATTTTCGGATATGGATGGGAATGTGTTATCTATCGTTCCAAGAAAACGATTGTCAGTAGAATCTGGTATATCAGTTAAGTCAATAACCTCTTACAATGAAAAGATTATTAAATATGCAGAAAAAATATCTAAAAAATTAAACATTAAAGGTCCTGCGAATATTCAATGTATTTTAAAAAATAATAAACCTTATTTTATAGAGATAAATCCCCGATTTGGGGGAGGCTCAATATTATCAATAAAAGCAGACCCAACAATAATTGAAAATTTAATAAGAATCATTAAAGGGGAAAAACCAGTACCCAGTAAAGGTTTTAAAAGGAATTTATTAATGTTAAGATATTACTCCGAAATTTTTGTAAGGTGTGAAGATAATGAAAGCAGTGATATTTGATTTGGATAATACTCTTTATGATTATAGAGATTATTATTATCAAGTTTTTTTGAAATTATCTAATTATTTTTATGAGAAGTATCAAATCTCAAAAGATATATTTCTTAAAATCTCAATAAAAGTCCTAAATAAAAGAAAAAGTAGGTATCCAAAATTATTTAATGAAATATTAGAATTGTTGAATATTCCTCGGAGTGAAGTTAAATTGTGTGTTGATGTATTTAATAGTGGGGAATTTTTAATAACTCCATATTCTGGTATTTATGAATTACTGGATTATTTAAAAAATAAAAATTATTTTTTAGGTATAATCACTGATGGAAATCATAAAAGACAGAGGAAAAAAATAAAATCCCTAGGAATTGATTGTTATTTTGATGAAATTGTTTATACCGACATTCTTAAGTCTCCAAAACCATCTCCAATATCTTATCAATATATGATTAACAAATTTAACATTGATCCAAAATTGTCTTATTATGTTGGTGATGACCCAGATATTGATTTTAAAGGTGCTAAATCTGTTGGATTAAATACAATAAGAATATTAAGAGGGGAATTTTCAGATAAAAAAGGAAATAAATTTATTGATTATGAAATAAAAGAAATAAATGAAATAATTAATCCAATTGAGTAGGTGATATTAATGGAAAATAAAAAAATTAAAAAAGTTGCAATTGTTACAGGGACTCGTGCAGAGTATGGGATTTTAAAACCACTTATAAAAAAAATTCATAAAGATGATGACTTAGAATTACAACTAATAGTCACAGGTATGCATCTATTAGAAAAATTTGGATATTCTGTAAGGGAAATAGAGAAAGATGGATTTCCAATCGCTTCAAAAATTAAAATGTATGACGAAAATTTATTTGGAAAGTTAGAATACCATGGTGTTTCATTAGGAAATGCTATTTCTAGATTCACAAAAGAACTTGTAAAATTAAGTCCGGATATTGTTTTAGTTCTTGGAGATAGGTTAGAAGCACTTGCAGCTACATTAGCAGCTTCAACTTTAAATATTCCAATTGGACATATACATGCAGGAGACGTAACAGACAGCGGACATATTGACGAACAAATTAGATTTTCTATTTCAAGATTTTCCCATTTATTATTTGCCCCCACTAAAAAATGTGCAGAACGATTAATTAAAATGGGAGAAGAATCTTGGAGAGTTTATAATGTTGGTGCTTTAAATTTGGATAGTATTTTATCGTATAAACCATTAGAAAAAAAACAATTATTTAAAAAATTAAATATTAATGATGATAAACCCGTAGCTATTGTTATATTTCACCCTGTAATTCATGAATATTTAACAGTTGGTAATCAGATGGAAAACATAATGAAGGCAATAGTTGAAACAAAAATAAATACAATAGTTATATATCCAAATAACGATTTAGGTAGTGAAAAAATTATTGAAGTTATTGAAAAATATTCTAATTTTGAAAATATAAAAGTATATAAGAATTTAGAACATTACATCTATATAAGTTTAATGTATCATGCAGATATGATGATTGGTAATTCAAGTAGTGGAATAATTGAGGCTCCATCTTTAGGATTACCAGTCATAAATGTAGGAAGTAGAAATACGGGAAGAGAGCACGGAGATAATGTCATATTCGTTGAACCAAATTGTGAAGATATTATTAAAGCAATTGATAAAGTTTTGAATGATAAAAATTTTATTGAAAGAGTAAAAAAAAGAAATAATCCATGGGGAGACGGAAAAACAAGTGAAAGAATTATAAATATTTTGAAAAATATTAAAATTGATGATAAATTTTTAAGAAAAAATGTAACTATTTAGAGGAGGAAATATATGGAAAAATTTAAAGGACTCTGGGATAAAATTTATGACGACGATATATATACAATGAAATTTCCGGATGAACCTACCATAAAATTTTTTGGTAAGTTATCTAAATTAATTTCGTTAGAAGGAAAAAAAGGACTTGATATTGGATGTGGTATCGGAAGAAATTGTAGATTAATGTATGAATTTGGTATAGAACCTTATGGAATTGAAATTTCTGAAATGGCTGTTAAAAGAGCACAAGAATATCAGAGGATGAAAAATTTTAAAGCAAAAATAAAGCTTTATGACGGAAAGCTTATTCCTTTTAAGAACAATTATTTTGATTTTGTAATTTCTCATGGTGTGTTAGATCATATTTTATTAAAAGATGCAAAAAGGATAATAAATGAAATCTTCAGAGTTCTTAAAGATGGCGGTTATGCATGTATAGTAGTTCACAGTTCTAGAGATACAAATTACGGAAAAGGAATAGAAATATAAAAAAATACTTTTCTTATTGAAGAAGGATTCGAAAAAGGAATACCGCAACATTATTACACACTAGAAGAAATTAAAGAATTATTTAAAAATTTTAAAATATGGGAAATCGGATTACATGAAGACTTATTAATTGATATAAATAATGAACAAACCAAAAAATTGATAGTTTTTGATATATTTATTTAAAAAAGGTGAAACCATGAAAATTTTAGTCATTGCTCCCCATCCAGATGATGAAGTTTTAGGTTGTGGAGGGACTTTAGCAAAACATTGTAAACAAGGTGATGAAATATATTTAATTATAGCTACAAAAGGATATACACCTGATTGGACAAAGGAATATTTGGAAATAAGAAAAAAAGAAATAGAAAATGTTAAAAAAATTTTAGGAATAAAAAAGATATTTTTTTTAAATTACCCTACAGTTAAATTAGATACTATTCCTCAGAAAGAAATAAATGATGCTCTATATAAAATAGTAAATCAAGTAAAGCCAGATATCGTTTATATTCCTTTTAAGGGAGATTTAAATAAAGACCATAGAATTTTATTTGAAGCATCTTTAGTTGCTTTAAGACCTATAAATCATAAATGTAAAAAAATATTAGCATATGAAGTTCTTTCTGAAACAGAATGGGGACAAGAAATAGAAATTTTTAAACCAAATGTATATGTTGATATTACAGATACAATTGATATTAAACTTGAAGCTATGAAGGCTTATAAAAGTGAGCTAAAATCATTCCCCCATCCGCGTTCATTGGAAGCTATAAAAGCCCTTGCTATAAAAAGAGGCTCCGAAATAGGAGTAAAATATGCAGAAAGTTTCTATTTAGTTAGGGAGATAATAAAGTAAGATGTTTACAAAATATACTATTTAAAGTGACATTATAAGTTTTCAATATTACTGTTTTTGAGAGTACTTAATAATTGATTTTATTACTTTATATAAAGGGTTGATTATGATTACCGTGAAAGATAAAGAAACGTGGAACCGAATTTTGAATAAGTTGAATATAAACGATATATTTTTTTCCTATGAATATTTCGAAATATATAAAACCAATTACAATGTTGATTTAGAAGCAGTTTATTGGGAAGATGAAAATGTAATTATTTTTTTTCCGCATCTAGTAAGAAATATAAAAAATATTCCCTTATTTAAAGAACTAAAAGAAGATTACTACGATTTAACTACACCCTATGGTTATGGAGGTCCAGTAGTAAAAATAAAAATTGATAAGGAAAATAAAATAAAAGAATCTATTAGAAAATTTAAACTGGAGTATTATAAGTATGCTCTTATTAGAAATTACGTTTGCGAATTTATAAGATTCCACCCTATATTAGAAAATCATAAATATTTTTGTGAAATTTTTAATGTTGAGTATATAAATGATATAGTTTATATTGACTTAACTCAAAGTTTAGACGAGATTTGGAAAAATATGAATAATCTTACCAAGAGATCTATAAAAAAATCTCAAAAATTTTGTCCCATTGTACAAATTGTTACAAGTCCTGAAGATATACATATTAAAGATTTCTTAAATTTATATTACAAAACTATGGACAGGCATGGGGCAGAAAAAAAATATTATTTTGGAAAACAATTTATCTTGGATCATTTAAGGAAATTAGGAGGAATTTTTATTTTAGTAAAGGATATTAAAAATATAACGGCAAGTATAGCTTTATTTGTAGGTTCAAAAGAAAATTTATATTACCATTTAGGAGCTACAAATTATGAAATTGCAAAAAAATACAAAATATCTCCTTTAAGATTAGTTTTATGGGTAGCCATTAAATATGCTAAAGAAAAAAATTTTCGTCATTTAATTCTTGGTGGAGGACGGATAAGTAATGATTCTTTATTTAAATTTAAATTAGGATTTTCGAAAAAAACAAAACCATTTTATATAGGAGAAATAGTATTTAATAAAAAAGTTTATGAAACTCTTAGTAATTTAGCTAAAATAAATAAAGAAGAAAAATTTTTCCCTGCTTATAGAAAAAACTTTGATGAAACTATTGTTTAGTTTGGAGAAAACTAAATGAAAATACCTTTATTTAAAATTTTTTATGATGAAGAAGATATAGAAGCTATTACAAACATTATAAAAAGAGAAAGCTTTTGGAGTAGTGGAAAAGAGATAGAAGAATTTGAAAGATTAATAGCAGAATATATTGGTGTCAAGTATTGTATTACCTTTAACTCAGGTGGTTCGGCCCTGTTTGCTTTAATGAAAGCTTATGAACTTAATGAAAATGATGAAGTTATTGTTCCTTCCTTTACCTTTATAGCTACAGCCCTTGCTCCTTTATACGTAAATGCAAAACCAATTTTTGCTGATATTGAAAAAGAAAGTTTTGGTTTGGATCCAGAGGATATAGTAAAAAAAATCACAAAAAATACAAAAGCTGTTATAACAGTTCACTATGGCGGTACTTCTTGTAAGATAGAGGAGATAAAGGAAATATGTGAAAAATATAATCTCGTTTTAATTGAAGATGCGGCGGAGGCTTTTGGTGCAAAGGTAAATAATAAAATGATAGGTACTTTTGGAAATGCAGCTATTTTCAGCTTTTGCCAAAATAAGATATTCTCAACTGGAGAAGGTGGATGTGTTGTAACAAATGATAGGAAACTTTATGAAAAACTAAAACTTGTACGTTCCTATGGAAGAACTTCTTTAGGAAATTACTTTGAGAAGGAAACTGATGTGGATTATGTAGATATTGGATACAATTTAAGGATTTCTACTATTCAAGCAGCTTTAGGAATCTCACAGTTAAAGAAAGTAGACAAACTTATAAATATGAGAAGAAAAGTAGCACATTACTATAATGAAAAATTGAAAGATATAAAAGGGGTGAAAGTTCTAAGGGAAAAGGAAAATTGTTTTAATGTATATCAGCTTTATAGTATTTTAGTGGAAAATAAAAAAACTAGAGATAAACTTATGAGATATTTAGAAAAAAAACAAATAGCTTCAAAAGTATATTTTCACCCTTGTCATAAATACAGTGTATTTAAAAAATTAGGTTATGATAAAATCCATTTACCTGTAACTGAAGAAATTTCTAGTAAAATTTTGTCACTTCCTATATATCCTCATATGACGAAAAAAGAACAAGATTATGTAATAAATGCGATAAAAGAATTTATGGAAGGAGAGTATGGAAGGTAATTTTAAAGAAAAATTAAAAAACTTTTTCAAAGGAAAAACTATTCTCGTAACAGGAGCAGCTGGTTCCATAGGAAAAGCATTAGTAAAAAAGCTCTGTGAGTTTGAAGTAGAAGCCATAAGAGCTTTAGATGTAAATGAAACTGGTTTGCACGAATTAGGGGAAGAATTAAAAGGAAAACCTATAGGGCTGTTTATAGGAGATGTTAGAGATAAAGATAGACTTATAATGGCTATGGAAAATGTTGATATTGTTTTTCATGCTGCAGCTTTAAAGCATGTGTATTTATGTGAATATAATCCTTTTGAAGCTATAAAGACAAATATTTTAGGAACTCAAAATGTAATAAATGCAGCTATAGTAAATAAAGTAAAAAAGGTTATTACTATAAGTACAGATAAAGCAGTATATCCCGTAAACGTTATGGGGACCACGAAGCTTCTTGCAGAAAAACTCACAATAGCAGCTAATCTTTACAAAGGGAAAAAAAATATAGCTTTCTCCGTTGTAAGGTTTGGAAATGTATTAAATTCAAGAGGTTCTATACTCCCAACTATAAAAAAACAGATAAAACAGGGAGGTCCTGTTACTTTAACTCATCCGGAAATGACACGTTTTATAATGTCAATTGAGGATGCTATAAATTTAGTTTTGAAAGCATGTTATTTAGCAAGGGGAGGGGAAATTTTTATTTTAAAAATGCCAGCTGTAAAAATAAGGGATTTAATAGAAGTAGCTATTGAACTTTTAGCTCCAAAGTATGGTTATGATCCAAAAGATATCGAAATACAAATAATAGGAAAAAGAAAAGGAGAAAAACTTCATGAAGAGCTTATAATGAAGGAAGAGCTTGAATATTTAAAAGATATTGGAGAAATGTATCTAATCTCTCCTTATGAAGATGAAGTTATTAATTTAAAATCAAATGCAAATTCTATTTATTCTTCAAATAAAGTCAAACTTTTAAGTAAAAATGAAATAAAAAATTTGTTATGTAAAATTATGAAGGACTTCCCAAAAATTGTGTAAGTTTTATCAACCTCAGAAATATTTTAGAAAATTTTGAATAACTAGCCATAAAGCAATGAAGCATTTTTTATTATATTTCTTTGCTTTTCCCCCCATTTTCAGGTTCTTTATTTTTTTATTTTGAATACTTAGGAGGGCATTTCCTTTTACCCTTTAGTTAAAAAAATATACAAAATTATTAAAGCTATAAGAAAAATTATAACTAAATATTTTTTAGAAGACGTTTTTTTCTCGCAAGAGCACACTCTTTCTTTGTAGTAATCTCGGTCATAAATTCCCATAAGTTTTGCCTCCAAAGATTAAAAATTTAAATAAGTTATATAATTTTAAATATAAGAAAATTTTAAAGATGGGCAAAGGTGAAAATTTAGGAAGGTAAAAGTAGAAAAGGGGGCAAAAAGCCCCCAAAAGCATTATCTATCAGTAAGATCTTCGGGTTCTTCAATAGCATAAAGAACATCGTCCCAAGGATGACGGTAAAGTGGGCTTTTGAGTCTTTTTTCATCTAAAATGTGTCCAATAAATCCAATAGAACGTCCAAGAACAAAAAATGCGTTTAATGCTCCAGCATCAATAATTTCATCTATTTCTTTGCTTGTAAATCCTAAATTTTTAAACATATCTACCATTAACACTCCAATACATCCATCAACGTTTAAAATTAAATTTTCTTTTTTAGCCGTAGTTACTTTTTCAACTTCCAAAGCATAGTTTAAAAGCTCTGTAGCTGGGAAGTTCTCTTCAGCATAGTTTTTAAGAAGCTCAACTCTTTTATCAGGATTTCTAATAGATTTTACTCTATGTCCTATACCTGGAATTGGTTTTCGTTCTACTCTTTTCATATAATCTACAAACTCTTTTGGAGACATTCCTTTTTCATAAGCCATCTTAAAGTATTTTGCAGCTCCGTCTATAGCTCCTCCAAATCTTGGTCCAATTGTTAAAAGACCAGATGCTAAAGAAGATACTAAATCTTTTCCAGCACGGGCAGCTACTCTAGCATTATGAGCTCCAGATACACAAGGACCATGATCTGCAACAATTTTAATTACCATATCAATAAAGTTAGAAGCCCATTTTGGAAATTTCTTTTTAAACCAAAGTAGTCCAATAATATCTGCAATAGAGTATCCTTTTTCTATAACTTCAGAAATTGGAATATTTGTATATGTTGCCTCCGGACCTCTATCATCGGAAATAGTACAGATAAAGTTAGTTGGTTTTCTAATAAGACCTTTCTTTCTTGCTTCTGCATAATCCATTGGAATTGGTGGAACTTCAGGTTCCTTTATTTCTGGGATTTCACCTTGAGCTTTTAGCTCTTCATATACTCCACGAATAAGTTCTGGAAGTTCATCAAAAGAACTTGGAACTAAAGCACCAGCTTCTTTTAAAGCCGCGTTTTTGGCATCTGCGGTTTCTCTCTCTGCTCCAGCTTTAGCTCCAGCATGTCCAAATTGAACATCAGAACCAAAAAGTTTGGCACAAGTTCCAATACACCATGCAATTACAGGTTTTTTAATAAGTCCTTTTTTTATAGCATCTACTACCTTATATTCTAAAGTTCCTCCAAGCTCTCCAAGCATTACCATAAATTTAATATCTGGATTTTTTTCCATTCTTAAAAGATGATCTAAAAAGTCAGAACCTGGGAATCTATCTCCTCCGATTGCAACTCCTTCAAAGATTCCATTAGCATTTCTTGCGATAATGTTACAAAGTTCGTTGAAAAGTCCACCGGAACGAGTAACAAGTCCAACAGAACCAGGTCTATGGAGCTTAGAGTTAATAATATTTTCTATAGTTCCACCTGTATTTGCTATTCTAAATGCTCCAGCTGCAAGTCCTCCAACTGTAGCAGGACCTATAATCCATTTTCCAGCCTTTCTAGCTCTTAAATTCATATCTCTTGTAAGTCTTTCAGGAATACCTTCTGCTGTAATAACAATTGTTCTTATAGTTGGAATATCTATAGCTTCGCGAGTAACATCATAAGCTGTTCTGAAGGAAGCAAAATTTATTAAAACATCAGCATTTGGATGATTTTCCGCAGCTTCCTTAGTGCTTCTATATACTGGAATTAAAATTTCCTCAGTTCCAAAGAAAAACTTCTGATATTTTAAGTCAGAAGTTGGATGAACTATAGCTGCAACAGAAGGTTTCTTTCTTCCAATTACATAATCATAATCAAGCATTCTTTGAATAGCTTTTGTATGCATATTCCAAAATATAGCTTGGGTATCTCTATCAAAAAGTAAATAATCTGGTCTATTTGCCATTTAAAAACCTCCTTCAAAAACTTACTTAGTTTCCTCAATAGCCATTTTTACAATGTTAGTCATATGAGTTTCTGGGCCAAATACTTTAATTGGGATTCCAAGTTTTTCAGCAGCTTCCTTTATTTTTTTAAGACCTTGTTCGTAGTTTGGACCACCTCTTCTTACATAAATTCTTACGTCTACATCTCTTAATTTATCAGCATATTCTTCCATAGCCTTAATAATTCCATCGAAGGTTTTTGCTACATCTGTAAAGTTAGCAATAGCTCCCCCAATAATTAAAATTTTTGGTCTTCCTTCTGGATCTTTTTCTCTTGTCATTAAATCAAATACAGTTTTTGCATATTCATAAGTTTCATTTGTAGTTGGGTTTCCAGAGTATTCTCCGTAATTTCCAAGTTCTTTGGCATATCCAAGGTCTGCGATGGTATCCGTATAAACCACAGATGCACCACCACCAGCTACTAAAGTCCAAATTCTTCCTTTTGGATTTAAAACAGTAAGTTTTAAAGAAGCTCCGGATTTTTCGTCCATCTCTTTAATTTTCTTTTCTTCAGGAGTTAAATCTCTACCAAAGGGAGCTGGAAATTCTATATCTCCCCATAAATCACCTACTAAAAATGCTGCAGTGTCGTCTAGTCTTGCGACAAAATCAAGTGGAAATACTTGATTTTGAGTCATAGCAAGGGGATTGATTTCTAAATAAGCAAAGTGTAAGTCTCTAAAGAATTTATAAAGTCTTTTTACAAAGTCTGCATATTTTTCTTTATCTTTAATTTCTTCAGGAACATTTTCTTTTATTAATTTTTCAATTTCTTCTTCTTCAGCTAAAGCAGGAATAAATACCTCTTTTACTTTGTCCCAGTTTTCTTCGATATCAATTCCACCAAAAGCAGACATAAAAATTTTATCGCCTTCCATATCTGTTGTCATAGCAACGTAATATTCTTCTTCGTGAGGAACAAAAGGTTCCACTAAAAAGTGAGTAAGTCTTCCTTTTTGACCGGAAAGTAAAGTAACTTCTTTATTCATTCTTTCTCCAATCCATTTTTTAACATCTTCCCAAGTAACATCTCCAGGTTTATTTATCTTATAAAGAACCAAGTTATTTTTTCCTCTTTTTCCAAAAAGTTGATCTGGTTTTGCAACAAGAGGCATTTCCTTTAGCCAAGGATTTTTTTCCAAAAGCTCTTTCTCTTTTTCAGGCAATATAATTCCATTTGCATCAAAATATTCCGGAGTAATTAAAACAGCTTTAAAATCATATTTAAAAGCATCTCCAAAATATTTATCCCAGTGTCTTGCAAGCATTCTTTTTGCATCATATTCTCTAATTCCTCTTTGAGCCATTAAATAACCTCCTTAAAATTTAAGATTAAAAAGGGAGCAAAAGCCCCCAAAAACTTTTATAAATTATCAATAATTCTATTAAAAGTTTCACTAGGTCTCATTGCTTTTTTAACTTTTTCTTCATCTGGGTGATAGTATCCGCCTAAATCTACAGGTTTTCCTTCTGTAGCTTTAATTTCATTTAATATTTTTTCTTCGTTTTTAGCAAGCTCTTCATATACCTTTTGGAATTTTTCTGCAAGCTCTTTATCTTCAGTTTGGTTTGCAAGAGCCTTAGCCCAGTAAAGAGCTAAATAATAGTGGCTACCTCTTGTATCAAGCTGACCTACTTTTCTCTTTGGTGTCTTATCATTATTTAAGTAATCTCTTACCGCATCAGATAAGGTGTCCGCTAAAATTTTTGCTCTTTTATTTCCAGTTTGTCTATGTACTTGTCTTAGAGCTTCTACAAAAGCTAAGAACTCTCCTAAAGAATCCCATCTTAAGTGTCCTTCTTTTATAAATTGTTGAACATGTCTTGGAGCACTACCACCTGCTCCAGTTTCATAGAGTCCTCCACCTGCAAGAAGAGGAACAATAGAAAGACATCTTGCAGAAGTTCCAACTTCTATAATTGGGAAAAGGTCAGTTAAGTAGTCTCTTAAAACGTTTCCAGTTACAGCAATTGTATTTTTTCCTTCTCTAAATCTTTTTAAAGTAAATTTCATAGCGTCCTGAGGAGGCATAATATAATACTCTACACCCTCAAGTTCTCCTTTTTCTTCCATCTTCTTTAATTCTTCTTTTACAATTTTAATTAAGTTTTTATCGTGAGCTCTTGCTCTATCTAGCCAGAATACTATCGGATATCCAGTTTCTTTAGCTCTTCTTACAGCAAGTTTAATCCAGTCTCTAATTGCAATATCTTTTGTAATACAACTTCTATAAATATCACCTTTGTCTACCTTATGTTCCATTAAAACTCTTCCTTGGTCGTCTACTATTTTTATAACTCCATCATCCTCGGCTATGAAAGTTTTATCGTGGCTACCATATTCTTCAGCTTTCATAGCCATAAGACCAACATTTTGAACAGTTCCAATTTTTGTTGGATCAAATTGTCCATTTACCTTAACATCTTCGACAATTTCTTTATACATAGTTGCATAACTTCTATCTGGAATTGTGATTACAGTGTCTTCTACTTCTCCACTTGGTCCCCAACCTTTAAGTCCGTTTTTAATTACAGCTGGAACGGAAGCGTCGATAATTACATCGTTTGGTCTATGAAGGTTTGTTATTCCTTTATCACTATCTACCATATAAAGTCTTGGTCTTTCCTTGTAAATCTCCTCTATTGTCTTTTTAATTTCTTCTTGCTTTTCCTTTGGTAATTTTTCAAGTTTTCTTTCTAGATCTACAAGTCCAATTTCTGGATTAAATCCAATTTCTTCAAGCTCTTTTCCATGTTTTTCCCAAAGTTTTTTATAATAAACTCTAATTGCATCTCCAAAAATAACTGGATCAGATTTTCTCATCATAGTTGCTTTTAAATGTAAAGAAAAGAGAATATCTTCATCTTTAGCATCTTGAATGACTTCTTCAAAAAATTCTCTTAATTTTTTTCTGCTCATAAAAGTTCCATCTACTACATCACCTTTTTTAAGGTCTTTAATTTCTTTTAAAACTTTTTCATTTCCATTTTTATCTACAAAAACATATTTGATAGAGGTATCTCTGTCTAAAATTACAGATTTTTCATTATCGTAAAAGTCTCCAGATTTCATATGAGCTACATAAGACTTAGATTTTGAAGATACTGGAGCAAGTTTATGAGGATGTTTTTTAGCATATTCTTTTACAGGTTCTGCAATTCTTCTATCAGAATTTCCTTGTCTTAAAACTGGGTTTACTACACTACCAATACATTTATCATATCTTGCTCTAGCATCTTTTTCTTCTTCAGTTTGAGGATTTTCTGGAAAATCTGGAAGTGGATATCCTTGAGATTGCAATTCTTTTACAGCTTCAATTACTTGTGCTACAGAAGCAGAAATGTTTGGTAATTTCATAATATTTGCTTCTTCTTTCCATACAAGCTCCCCAAGATAAGCAAGATCATCATTTACCTTTTTATCCTCTGGTAATTTATCTGAAAATTGAGCTAAAATTCTTCCTGCTAAAGAAATATCTCTTTCTTCTATATCAATATCAGCATGTTTTGTAAACGCTCTCATAATAGGAAGTAAAGAAAAACTAGCTAGATATGGTGCCTCATCAACTTTAGTCCAAATAATTACCGGCCTTTTAGACATACTACGTCCTCCTGAAAAATTTTTCGTTGATGAAATTTTAACAAAATTTTTACAAAAATTTTACAAATATGTTATAGGAATAATAGTTTTATAATTGAATTTCAGAAAGTTAAATTTTTAAAAATGATAAAATAACCCCTTAATTTAAAATAAAAGCTAAAGTAAATTAAACTTTAAGGTTCTCGAGGGCTTTAATATGATGCTATCTTCCCGCTTACAAGCTTTTACACCCTTTGAGGTTATGGAAATTTTAGATATTGCAAATAATTTGGAAAAACAAGGAAAAAAAGTTATTCACTTAGAAATTGGTGAGCCGGATTTTTCTCCGCCTCCAAAAGTAATAAGAGAAACCATTAATGCTCTTAAAAATGGAAAAACTTCCTATACAAGTTCTTATGGAATTAAAACCTTAAGGGAAAAGGTTGTAAACTATATAAATAATAAATATAAAACCAAGCTAAACATAGAAAATACTATCATTACACCTGGAACATCTTTAGGGTTGTTTTATGCCCTTTCAGCTCTTTTAGAAAAAGATGACAAAATTTTACTTTTAAATCCAACTTATCCTTGTTATCCAAATTTTATTAAATTTTTAGAAGGGAAGGTAATTTATGCAAAATGGGATTTAGAGGATATTAAAAAGAAGATAAGGGAAAATAAAATAAAATTGGCGCTTATAAATTCTCCCTCTAATCCTCTTGGTATTCAGATAGATAAAGAAGTTTTAAATTTTCTTTATGAACATATTCCTTTAATTGTTTCAGATGAAATATACCAAGGACTTATATATGAAGGAAAAGAACTATCTTCTTTACATTTTGATCCGAGCTTGGAAAAAACAATTTATCTAAATGGATTTTCAAAATATTTTGGAATGACTGGTTTTCGCTTGGGTTATATTTTGGCAAAAAAGGAAGTTATTGAAGCTATTTTAAAACTTCAACAAAATTTATTTTTATGTCCCTCTTCCTTTTCCCAAGAGGGGGCAATTTATGCTTTTGATGAAGAAAGTATAGATTATATAGAAAATATAAAAAAAGAGCTTGATAGGAGAAGAAGACTTGTTATCAAACTTTTAAAAGAAGCAAATATAGATTTTATTTATCCTACAGGAGCCTTTTATGTTTTTGTAAATATAAAAAGAAACTCTAAAAATTTTTGTAAAAAGCTTTTATTAAAAAAGCAAGTTGCTTTAACACCCGGAAGTGGATTTGGCCCTGGAAATGAAAATTTTATAAGAATAAGCTATGCAAATTCTTATGAAAATGTAAAGGAAGGTATGAAAAGATTTCTTGAGTTTTTGAAAAGTTAAATAAATGAATAAATATAATTTAAAATTAGTTATTGTAGAATTTCAAAAATAACACTTTTAGGAGGTAATAATCTTGAAATTTACAATATTTCACTCACCAGATCCAGATGATGCTTTTATGTTTGCTCCTTTACAACTTGGTTTAATAGAAGCGCCTTTTGAAATAGAGCATAAAATAATGGATATTCAAACCTTAAATGAACTTACCTTAAAAGGTGAAACAGATGTAAGTGCTATATCCTTTCATGCTTATCCTTATGTAAAGGACAAATACTTCCTTTTAACTACTGGAGCAAGTGTGGGAGATGGCTATGGCCCTCTAATTGTAAGTAAAAAGGAAGATTTAAAAGAAATTCAAGAAATTGCAGTACCAGGAAATTTAACTACAGCTTATTTAGTTTTACAAATTTTTATGAAAAAAATAGATTGGCACCCAAAAGTAAAGTTTATGAGGTTTGATGAAATTCTTCCTGCAGTTTCTGAGGGCAAAGTAGAAAGTGGTCTTTTAATTCATGAAGGTCAAATAAACTATAAAAAATATAATGTTAACCCTATGGTAGATTTAGGAGCTTGGTGGAAAGATAGAAAAGGAACTATCTTGCCTTTAGGTGGTCTTGTTTTAAGTAGAAGACTTGAAAAATATAAAGATGAGATTAAAGAAATTTTAAAAAGAAGTTTTGAATATGCTTTAAAACACCCAGAACCATGTTTAGAATTTGCAAAAAAATATGCTCGAAACCTTTCAGATGAGGAAAATAGAAAGTTTGTTTCTATGTATGTTAACAAATGGACCATTGACCTTGGAGAAGAGGGTAAAAAAGCTGTAGAGGATTTACTTAAAGAGGCTAAGGAGCTTGGCATAATAAACAAAGATATCAAAATAGATTGGGTGTAAAAAATGAATACATTTTTAATTTATATGGAAAATAAAAGAAAATTTTTTGATAATTACGCCCAAAGTTTTTTTAGTTTTTCTTTTTCTTATGGAAAAAAATTAGTAGAAGCTATGAAGTATTCCTTTTTCTCGGGTGGAAAAAGAATAAGGCCGATACTTCTTTATCTTTTTTTTGAAAGTTTTACAGATCTTAAATACTCCTTTGAAGATGAGAAATTTTTATCTTATATATTTCCCCCAAGCTTTGCAATAGAAACTATACATACTTACTCTTTGATTCATGATGATTTACCTTCTATGGATAATGATGACTATAGACGTGGAAAACCTACTTGCCATAAAATATTTGGAGAGGCTACTGCAATTTTAGCTGGAGATGCACTATTAAATTATGCTTATGAAGTTTTAATAGATTGGGAAAGTGATTTTGTTAAAGACTTTCAAGAAATTAAAAGTAAAGTTTTAAAAATTATATCTAAAGCTTCGGGAGCACATGGACTAGTTATAGGTCAAGAGGCAGATATAGAGCTTGAAAATTTTGAAGATGAAAACTTGGAAAGTCAACTCAACTTCATCATAGAAAATAAAACCGTAAAGCTTTTAAGAGCAAGTATTCTTTCCGGCTTTATTCTTAGTAAGAATAAAAATATTGACATAAAGCTTATTTATAACTTAGGAACTTATATAGGATTTATCTTTCAACTTATAGATGACATTTTAGATTATGAAAAAGAAAAAAAGGAAAATAAAAAAACTTTTGCAACTTTATTTGGAATAGAAAAAACAAAAAGCTTGGCAAAGGAATATAAGAAAAAAGCTTATTTTATTTTAGATGATTTAGAAAGTAAAGGTTATAAATTAAAAATAATAAAAGATTTTGTTGATTTTCTTTATCATAGAAAAACTTAAGGAGATATTATGCTTTTAGAAAAAGCAAATATAAAAACCTTAAAAGAATTTTCTTTTGAAGAATTAGAAAAACTTTCCCAAGAACTTCGGGATTTTATTATTAAGGTTGTCGAAAAAACGGGAGGGCATTTAGCTTCTTCCTTAGGAACTATTGAGCTTACAATTGCACTTTTAAAAGTGTTTAATCCCCCTAAGGATGCAATTGTTTGGGATGTAGGTCATCAGGCTTATGCTTATAAAATTCTTACAGATAGAAAGGAAAAATTTCATACTTTAAGACAATTTGGAGGAATTTCTGGGTTTCCTAATATTTTTGAAAGTGATTATGATGCTTTTGGAACGGGTCATGCTTCAACTTCTATTTCTGCAGCTCTTGGTATAAAAGTAGGAAAGCGTCTTTTAAAAAAGGAAGGTTATGTTATTGCGGTAATTGGAGATGGTGCTTTAACTGGAGGACTTGCTTATGAAGGTTTAAATAATGCTGGATATCTAAAAGAAGATCTCTTAGTTATTTTAAACGATAACAGAATGTCAATTTCTAAAAATGTAGGGGCAATTTCAAACTATTTAAATAGAATCCTTACCGATGAATATTTAAGAAAAATAAAAAGAAAGCTTGAAACTTTAAGTGAATATGTTTTTGGAAAAGTATTTGTAAAAAAAATAAAAAAAATAGAGGATTTTGCCTTTAAAGGTCTTATTTCTCCAGGCATGTTTTTTGAAGAGCTTGGATTTAAATATTTTGGTCCTATTGATGGTCATAATATAAAAAGTTTAGTAGAAATCTTAGAAAGATTGAAAAAAATAAAGGGGCCAAAACTTTTACATATTTATACAACTAAAGGAAAAGGTTTAAAAGAAGCCGAAAACCTTCCAGAGAAATATCATGGAGTATCTCCTAAAATATATATTCCTATAAAGAAAAAAGTACCTTCCTGGACCTCATTTTTTTCTAAATATATTTGTGAACTTGGGGAAAAGTTTGAAAACATAGTGGCTATAACTGCGGCTATGCCTTCCGGAACAGGATTAAAAGAATTTGGAGAAAAATTTAAAGATAGATATTTTGATGTAGGTATAGCTGAAGGACATGCCGTAGTCTTTGCAGCGGGACTTGCAAAAGAAGGTCTAAAACCGGTTGTAGCGATATATTCCACTTTCTTACAAAGAGCTTATGATCAACTTATTCATGATGTAGCTTTACAAAAACTTCCAGTAGTATTTGTTCTAGATAGAGCTGGAATAGTAGGGGAAGATGGACCTACCCATCATGGTATTTTTGATTTATCCTACTTAAGACATATCCCAAACTTTGTGGTAGCCGCTCCAAAGGATGAAAATGAGTTAAAGCATCTTTTATATACTGCGATCCTATCAGATAAACCTTTTGCAATTAGGTATCCTCGTGGAAGTGCAGTTGGAGTAAAAATAGATAAAGATTATAAAAAAATAGATATAGGATCTTGGGAAATAGAAAAGGTATTTGGAGAAGGGGATTATAATTTACTTGTTCTTGCCGTAGGTCCTTTTGTTCATAGGGTAAAAGAGGTTTGCGAAAAACTTTCTAAAAAATACAATATAAGGATAACTTTAGTAAATGCCCGTTTTATAAAGCCCATAGATGAAAAACTTTTAAAGGATCTTGCTAAAAAAGCAAATAAAATAGTAACTATAGAGGAAAATACTATTTTAGGTGGTTTTGGAAGTGGCGTTTTAGAATTTATAAATAAAGAAAATATATATAAACCTCTTTTACAAATAGGAATAGAAGATAGATTTCCTCCTCATGGTCCTCAGGAAGTTGTTAGGGATTTTGAAGGTTTATCTAATTCTAAAATTTTTGAAAAAATAGAAAATTTTGTATTAAAAGATATAAAAAATAAAAATAAAGAAAGTCTTAAGGTCTAAATATGCATATTTATATAGTTCCTTTTGACGATTTTAAAAAAGGAGAGCTTAATGTTTTAAAATTTAACTTAAGCAGAATTTTTGGTTTAGTAACAACTTTACCTAAAATAAAAATTCCAAGAAATGCTTTTAATTCTCTTAGAAATCAATACAATGCTTATATTCTTTTGGAAAGTCTTCCTGTTTTTCATGATGGAATTACTTTAGGCGTAACTAAACAAGATATCTATGTAGATAATTTAAATTTTGTTTTTGGACTTGCCGAAATGGGTGGAAAACGAGCTTTAATATCTACTTTTAGGTTAGATCCAACTTTTTACGGAGAGCCTTTTAATAAGGAGCTTTACTATTTGAGAATTTTAAAGGAAGCTCTCCATGAAATAGGTCATGTTCTTGGTCTTTCACATTGCAAAAATAAAACCTGTGTTATGAGTTTTTCTAATTCAATTTTAGATGTGGATAAAAAATCTCCTTTTTATTGTGAAAATTGTTTAAAAAAACTTTACCAAGTATGAGTAGCTACTATAATTTGGTTTTTAAAATATTTTTCTAAAAAAGATTTTGCGTTTGAAAGTCTATCTTCATCTAAAGCTTCGAAAGGTTCATCTAAAATTAAAAAGGGCAATTTTAAAAAGTTTGCTAAAGCAATTTTTAAAGCTAAAGCTAAACCTACTTTTTCGCCGCCAGATAAACTTCTTACATTTCTAGTTATACTTCCATCTTTTATAAAAATATTAAATTCAGGTGTTATTTCTACTTCATAATTAAATCCAATTTCTGAGTAGTATAGGGAAACAAGATGAGGAATATTTTTTAAAAATTCTTCTTTTACTGCAGTTTTATAATTTATTAAATCTGAATGCCAAGTATCTATTATATTTATTTTTCTTTTTTCCTTTTCAAAAATTTCTATTTTTTCTGAGATTTCTTTATATTTTTTTTCTTTTAAAGTCAGCTCTTCTTTTATCTTTAAAAACTCTTTTTCCCGAATTTCATATAAAGAAGATAAAAATTCTAAAAGTAAATCTATAAGTTTTAAAGTTGCTTTATAACACTCTAAACTGTTTTTAGAAATAATTTTTGGTTTAAGTGCTAAATAAGTTTCATATATTTCTTTATATTGCTTTAAATTTTTTAAAAGTCTTTCTTCCAAAATATAAAGGGTTTTATCTCTAACGTTAAAAAGTTGTTCCTCTTGACCTTTTATAAATTTTTTCCTTTCTTCCAGAGATAAAAGTTCCTTTGCAAATTTTTCAAGCATAATTTTATCTTTAATATAATTTTCAAGTTCTTTTTTTCTTTTTATAAATTTGTCTCTTAGTTTTGTATAAATATTTAAAACGTTTTTTAATTTTTCTTCATAAAGCTCTTTTTTCTTTTCTATATCTTCATAATTCACTACTCCAGATTGATTTATAGGTTCTATAACGCTTTTTTTGTATTTTTTATATTTAACTTCCAAATCTTTATATTTTTTTTCTATATTCATAAAATAATTTTCAAAGTTTTCGAAACTATAATTAAATCTTTTTTCAAAATCTTTTTTTAGCAATTTAATTTTGGTAAGAATATACAATTTCTCCAAATTTTCTTCAATTTTTTCAAGTTTTCCTTTTTCCTCTTTTATTTTATTTTGTAAATTTTTGTATATATTTTGTAAATCAATCAAGATTTTATGAATTTCCGAATAAGATTTATATCTCCTTAAAACATTGTATAAATTAAAACTTTCCAATTTATATTTTATCTCTAGATTTTCATTATATTTTTCCTCTAAGTTCTTGTATTCTTTTTTTATTTTTTCCCATAAATTTTTTAAGTCTTCAAGGGAAGATACTTTTAAATCCTTCAGAATTTTTTCAAATTCTTTCTTTTTTTCTAAATAAAAAATATAGCTATGTAGATTTATTTTTATCTTATCTAGTTTTTCTTTAAAGCTAAGACTTAAAATAGCTTTATCTATTAAATTTTCTACCAAATCGAGTTTTTTTTCCTTTAAATATTTTTTTGCTAACTTTAAAGTTTTAATTGGATTTTCTTCAAAATCTTTTATTTTATTTAAAACTTCTTCCGGGTTATCAAATTCTATTTCATATTCCTTTTTTAAAGTTTCTAAAAATTCTTTTATAAGATTTTCATCAAATTTATTTTTTAATTTTTCTATTTCCGCATTTATTAGCTTTATTTTTGCTAGTGTTTCTTTATATTTTTCAAAAGTTTCTTTTTTATCTTCGTACTCCTTAAATACATTTTCATTATAATTTTCAAGATATTTCAAAATTTTCTGTATGTTGTTTAGGTTTTCCTTTAATTTTAAATTAATTTCATTTAATCTATGAATTTTATTTTTAATCTCATAAAGTTTATTTTGATACTCGCTATCAAGTTCATCTAAGGAAATATTAGATTTAAAATAATTAGTAGCAGTTTTCTCAGATATATCTTGGAGATTCTTTAACTTATTTTTTAATTGGTTAATTTTATTTATGTAATCTTTATAAACTTTGTAAATATTCTCTTTTAAAAAAAGATACTCCTTTTTTAAAGTTTCAAAATCTTTGACTATATTTGGATCTATATTTTTTAAGGCAACATATACTTTTTCTATTTTAAAAAGTTTTGAAGTTAAAATAGAAAGATACTTTTCTACTTTAAAAAACTCTTTTTCGTAAAAATTTATTATTTCCTTAACTTTATTTTCTAAAGAAGTATAATCATCTATGTTTTGTAAATTGTATTTTTCTTTAAAGTAGGAAATTAAGTTTTCTATTTCTTTTACTTGTTTGTCTAACCTTTCTTTTTCAAAAGGAAGATGTTTTAAATTTTCAAGAGTACCTTTGAAATTTTCAAAGGTTCCTATCAATTTTTTTATAACTTTTAAACGTTTTAAATATTTTTCCTGTTCCTTTCTTAAATTTTCTATTTCTTCCTTTAAAACTTCAAGATTTTCTTTACTTACATTTTCCCTTGTTAAAAATTCTAAAATATCTAAACTTCTTTGTTTTTGCTTTTTTAATATTTCTAAAATATTATCTACAATATCCAAACTTAAAATTTCTTTAAAAAAACTTTCTCTTTCTTTCTTTTCCATAGATAAAATTGCTACAAGCTCTTGTTGAGGAGAATAAAGAATATTTTTCACAAGTTTTTGAGGTACTTTAAGAAAATTGAACATATCTGATATTTTTAAGTGAGTTTTAACGTTACCTTTGTAAAGCTCAAAAGTAGAAGTTGCACCTTTTAAAGTTTTTCTTATTAATCTTTTTAGGGTGTATTTCTCCCCATTATAATTAAAATACAAAGCTATTTTTGCTAATTTTTTATCTTTATGAATTAAATCTTTGAAACTTTGAGCTCGGCTGATATTAAAAAGAGAAAAAACTATGGCTTCAAGTAAGGAAGTTTTTCCGCTTGCATTTGGTCCTGTAATTAAGGTTAAATCTTTTTGGAAAGTTTTTTCTACTTTTTCTTTATATTTTAAAAAACCCTCAAGCTCTATTTTTTCTATAAAAAAGTTACTCATGACACCTCTCTTAAGTTTTATAAACTCCTTCTTTTTTTCTTTCCTTATAATATTTACAGTAAGATTTAATAGGACATTTTTCACATTTTGGATTATTGGCAAAACATAAAGTTTGTCCTAAAGCTACAAATAAATAATTTATATCTCTCCAATATTTTTTTGGGACGATTCTTTGAAGAGCTTTTTCTGTAGCTTCCGGAGTTTTGGTATTTACCCAGCCAAGACGATTAGCAATTTTATGAACGTGAGTGTCTACAATAATAACATCTTTTTTAAATCCATGATCTAAAACAACGTTTGCTACTTTCCTTCCTACGCCTTTAAGTTTTAGTAAATCTTCCATATTATCTGGAACTTTTCCGTTAAATTTTTCCACTAAAATTTTACAGGTTGCTTTTAGATATTTTAATTTTTGTTTAGCATATGTAATTTTTTCTATATAAGAATAAAGTTCTTCGTCTGACATTTTTAAAAGATCTTCTGGACTTGAAACTTTCTCAAAAAGTTTTTTACAAACGGGGACGGTAACTTCATCTTTTGTTCTAGCACTTAAAATTCCAGATATAAGAACCTTAAAAGGTTCATTATTATGATGACTTCTAAACTCTTCTACAGGAGCATTAAATTTTGGAACTTCCTTTTTTAAAGTTTCCAAAACTTTGATAATAATTTCGTTTTCAAAAAGCATATTTCCCCCGCTTTTAGATAGTTTTTATATTGAGATAATATCTTTTTGTATGTCTTTTATTTTTCTTTCTATTTCCTTTAAGATATTTTCCATATTTTCAATTTTTTTAATAGGTTTAATGTAAAAAGTGTCAATAGCTCTTATATCCTCGGTTATTATTTTTGTTTTTATTATTTTAAAATCAAACTCTTCAAAAATCTTTGAAAGATCATAAAGAAGCCTAAGTCGGTCATAAGTTGATACTTCAAAAATAATAATATCTCCTTTTATTTCCCACTTGCATTTAGTTTCTGGAAGAGGAATATTTTTTCTAAAGGTTTTTAAAAGTTTAAGTTTTAAAAGTTTATCCTCCAATGATTTTCCTTTTAAAGCATCTTTAAATAAACTTATAAATTTTTCTTTTATACTATCTTCTAAATAACTTCCGTAGTCTGTAGATAAATACATGGCTATTACTTTATAATTATTTATGTTTGTGGAGCTAACATACTTTATGTCTAATCCTAGAGCTGAAGCCGCTCCAAAAAGAGCTTTATGAAAATTTTCAATTTCACTTTTTATAATAAGTCCACAAAAGGTAACTCCAAGTTCTGGATAATCTTCAAAAAAATAATTTATTAAGTCTTCTTTTGGAGGGGATATTTTTGAAATTACTTTTTTAAAAAGATTTTCAAAGCTTAAAGAAGTATCGAGTTTTTCTCCAAAATACTCTAATGTTTTTAAAAAAAGTTTTAAGATTAAAGTAGATTTCCATGCATTCCAAGCTTCAGGATTGGTTGCCCTAAGGTCAGCATAAGTTAGAAGCAAAAGTCGCTTAAGACGTACAGGAGTTTTTACTATATTTGCAAATTCTTTTATTGTGTTTTCATCTTCTATATCCCTGCGAAATGCAAATTTTGACATATCTAAGTGATGTCTTATTAAGAAACAAATTTCCTCAATATCTTCATTGTAAAATTTATAATTTTCAAGTATTTTTTTTGCAATTTCCTCTCCAACAATTTCATGTCTACCTTCCAAACCTTTTCCAATGTCATGTAAAAGAGCAGCTATAAAAAGAATATAGTTTTTATCCAAAGAGTTAAAAATACTACTTAAAATTTCAAAGTGAGTTTTTGGAATATCTTCTATATATTCACTTTGAAGTTTTTCTAGTTCTCTAACGGTATATATAAGATGCATATCAGTTGTAAATTTATGATAAGTGTCATATTGAACGTGCCCTCTAAGTCTACCAATATCCGGAATAAGTAAATCTAAAATTTGGCAATCATGCATAAGTTCAAGAACATAAGATATTCTTTCTTGTTTTAAAAGTATTTCTTTGAATTTTTTAATAATATTTTCTTCTAAAAATTTATGTCCTACAGTCTTAGAGATAGTTATAAAAAGTTCAGTTAAATCTCCAGAAAATTCATAACCTTTTTCTATAACATAAAAAAAACTATCTAAAACTTTTTCTGGATTTTTAAAAAGATCTTTTATTTTTTCCTCTTTAACGTAAATTTGATTATCACTTACAAAATAGTAATCATCTAAAGAACGTTTTGAAGAAAAGAAAAATATATTTTTTAGCTCTTTTTCACATTTTTTAAATATAGTTTGAGCTGCAGTTGTATTTTCAAAGGCATGTTCAAAATATCTTTTCATAAAAGTTTCTACACCAATTTTTTCTTTTGAATATCCAAGTTTTTCAGCAACTACTCTTTGATTTTCAAAAGTTAAAATATCCCATTTTCTTTTATGAGTTTTATGTAAAATATCACGAATTTCTAAGAAAAAGTTATAAGCATTAAGCATATCTGCAAAGGATTTGGTATAAAGAATTTTTTTTAAAAAAATATCTTCATAATTTTCTACGCCAAAAGTAATAATGGAACACCAAAAAGCTTCGTGAAAATCCCGAAGACCACCTTTACTTTCTTTAACGTTTGGTTCTTGATAATATATAGTTTCACCAAATTTTTTTAATCTCTCTTTTCTTGCTTTCAAAATCTCATAAAAAATATCTTTTTTCTTTTTTCTAATAAATTTTTTTAAGTCTTTTCTAAAATCTTCATAAATTTCCTCATTTCCAAATAGAAATCTTGTTTTTAAAGCAGATGTTAAAACGGAAATATCTTCTTTTGCTAAATTTAAGAAATCTTTTTTGTTTCTTATAAAAAAGCCTATTTCCCTTTTTAAACTTAAAAGTTTATAGTAAAAGTTTTCTATCTTCTTTTTTTCTTTATCTGAAAGATTAGATGTATATAAAACTCCAATATCTATATCAGAGTATAAATTCATATCTCCCCGGGCGTAACTGCCCAGGGCAATAATGGATATTTTATCTTTTAATTCTTCTACTTCCTTTGCAAAATCTAAAATTTTTTTATCTATCTCTTTTGTATAACTTTGAGTTTTTAGAAGATAATTCATTTTATCTCCTACCTTTAGTAAACAGGATGGGCCATTTCCCAAAGTTTTTTAAAATTCATAAAGTAAGCTTTAGCTAAATTTTTACTACCCTCTATAGCTATTAAATTTTCATCATTTCTTTTTTCTGCAGAGTAGGTCCAATTATAAGATCCAGTTAAAACAATTTTTCCATCTATAACAGCGTACTTATGGTGCATAAGACCACCACCGCTACCTCTTTTTATCTTAACCTTAACTCCATGCCTTATTAAATATTCTATAACTTTTCTTCCATGTCTACTTTCGGCTTGACCTTCATCTGTAATTACGTAAACTTTTACTCCCCGATGAGCTGCCTCTGCTAAAGCTCTAGCTATGTTCATATTTGTAAAAGAAAATACGGCTATCAAAATTTGTTTTTGGGCACGATTTATTTCATTTATAATTAAATCTTGAGCTCCTCCTCTTGGAGAAAAACGTACTCTTATTTTTATATTAGAAAAGGAATTTTGGTTTACTTGTTTTTCTACTTTTTCTTCCTTTTTTCCAAAAAGACTATCTAAAATACCTGCTTGGGCATTTGTAAAAAGAAAACATCCTAAAACTAAACTTGAAACAATTTTTCTCATTTTTTCCTCCAATTTAAGTTAATTTTTAAGTATTATCTTTGTAAGGATTATAAAAGCAATAAGGATCCTCAGCTAAATAATCTTTATACTTAGCATAAGCTCTAACTCTACACCCGGAGCATACTTCAAAATATTTGCAATCTCTACATTTTCCTTTATAAGCATTTTTATCGCGCAGAGCTAAAAGCAAAGGGTTTTTAGTCCAAATATCTACAAATGATTTTTCAAAAACATTATCTATACTTTCGGGCCAGTAGCTACAAGGTCTAAGTCCTCCAAAAGCATCTATAAAACATATGTATTGACCTGCAACACATCCTTTTGCTCCACCCGTACCCAAAGTTAAATTTCTTCTAGAGTAATCTAAACCTAATTTTTTAGCTTCCTCTTCACAAATTCTATAGTATTGGGGAGCACATGTTGGTCTTACTAAAAATTCATCGGTTACAGTTTCTATGGCAAAATGCCATTTTAACCACTCTTCGGCTTCTTTAGAGCTAAGAAGTTCTTTTTCAGCTTCATCACCTCTTCCAACTGGTAAAATTAAAAACATATACCAGGCTACGGGTTTAATTTTTTTCATAAGTTTATAAACATTTGGAATATCAAAGGCATTTCTTTTAGTAAAAGAAGAATTTATTAAAAAAGGAATTTCATATTTTTTTAATATTTCTATAGCTCTCATTACCCCTTCAAAAGCACCTTTTTGTTGACGAAAATTATCATGAATTTCAGGTGTGCTACCATCTATAGATAAAGAAACCATTTTTATATCTAAATCTTTTAATTTTTTTGCAATTTCTTCATTTATTAAAGTGCCATTTGTAGCAAGACACATTCTAAAGCCTTTTTTATTTCCAGCTTTAATCATATCAAAGACTTCTTCATGTAAAAGAGGTTCTCCACCAGTTAAAACAATGGTAGGTTTGGATAAACTGGATATATCTTCAAATAATTTTTCAATTTTCTCTAAATTCCAAATGCCGCTTTCAGAATCTATAGTAGATGCACTTCTACAATGAATACATTTTAAATTGCATTTTCGAGTTATTTCTATTGCTATCCATTTTGGAAGATAGGTTTTATCTCTACTTATCATAATATCCTCCTTAAGGTATGCTTAAGTATTTTCCTTAAAAACTTTTATTCTAACATAGAAAAAATATATTTTAATTTTCATTTTTCTTGACAAATTAATATTTATTGTTATATTTGAATATATCAAAAAATTAAAAGGAGGAATATCTCAGATGAAAAAGTATAATCCCCTTTACTTTTTAGGGGCTCTTGGAGCGGGTGGTCTAGTTGTAACATTTTTCATGTATCTTATGTTTTTAATTAAACATAAGACTCCTATGCCTACATTTAATCATATTTTTAATGCTTTTCTAAATGGAGGACTTGTTTTAAAAACTATAATAGTTGTAGCTATTATAGGAATTTTGATTTTTGCTTTTTTACATATAAAACTTTTAATATGGAATATAAAGAATTATCTTAAATTTAAAAAAACTGAAGAATATAAAAAACTTATTAATACTCCAAGAGAAGTTACTTTAATGTCTATTCCTCTAACTCTTGCTATGACAGTAAATGTTGGATTTATTTTGGGAGTAGTTTTTATCCCAAATCTATGGAATTATGTAGAGTACCTTTTTCCCTTAGCTTTAGCTACCTTTTTGATTATTGGATTTTATGCTCTTAAAATATTTTTGGATTACTTTTCTAGAATGCTTTCAGAAGGAAAATTTGATTTTGCGGAAAACAATTCTTTAAGTCAAATGATCGCTGTTTTTGCTTTTGCAATGATAGGAGTAGGTCTTGCAGCTCCAGCAGCTATGAGTCATAATAAATATACATCTACTATAGCTTTATTTTTCTCTATATTCTTTTTATCTATAGGTGCAGTTTTAATGCTTATAAAACTTACTTTAGGATTTAAGTCTATGCTAGAGCGGGGTGTAAATAAGGATGCTAGTGCATCTTTGTGGATAGTTATTCCCATTTTAACTCTCTATGGTATTGCTCTTTATAGACAATCTCACGGGATAGCTCATCATTTATCAAATGGAGCTTATAACTTTAGTGGTTTTCTTATTTTAGCTTCAATAATTATTTCTCTTCAAATCTTTTTTGGAATACTAGGATATATGGTTATGGAAAAATTTAAGTATTTTGAAGAGTATGTTTATGGTGAGAAGAAAAGTCCTGGAAGCTTAGCTTTAATTTGTCCGGGAGTAGCATTTTTTGTTTTTGGCTTCTTTTTTATATTTGCAGGACTTGTGAAAAATGGAATTTTGCCTAAAGATCCTTATATAATAGCTATAGCGTTACTTCCACTTATTTATATTCAATACAAAACTATAAAAATATTTTTTATTCTTTATAAAAAGCTTTTTTCTGAAAATTCAAATCAAAAAACTCTTGAACTTCAAAATTAATTTTTCCCGCTCCCGCGCGGGGGCGGGTTAATTTTATAGATACTTTTTCAAAAATAAAAGAAATTTCCAAGCTGGTATTATCTTAACAATAATATCATCTTCTTTTATTTCATTTTCGTCATCATAAGTTATTAGGTAAGCTATATTTATAGAAAAATATTTTGATATTTTAATTAAAGCTTCTACTTCTCGTTTTAAAGTTCTTTCATTTTCTAAAACGTAAGAAACTTGAATGGGAATAGGTTTGTTTTGCTTAAGAATAATAAAATCACATTCTTTTTTATTTTTAAAATAAAAAATATCTTTAAAAATTCTTTTTAACTCGTTAAAAACTAGGTTTTCTAAAAGTTTGCTTTTGTTATTTAGAAAACTTAAAGAAGTTATATATCCATTATCTACAATATAAGCTTTTTTCTGAGAAAGCTCTCTTTTTAAAACCGAAGGAGAATATTTTTCCAAAAGTCTTATGAAATATACGTTTTCAGCTGCATCCAAAATTTTATGTAGTGTATCTTTTGAAGTTTTGTATCCAAGAGCTTTTAGTTCGTTATATATATTGTTGATAGATAAAGGCGAAGTGACATTTTCTACTATTCGTTTCAAAAAATATTTTACAAGAGGGATGTTCTTAAAATTATATCTTTCAACTAAATCTCTAAATAACATTACTTCAAAATATTCTTGAAGAATTTTTAATTTTACCTCTTCCTCTTTAAGAAAAACAATCTCGGGATATCCCCCCCAAGTAAAATACTCTTGAAAAAAGTTTTTTATGAGATTTCTTTTCTCTAAGTCATAAATGTCTTTTTCCTCCCATATAAAATTTTTAAATCTTAAAAACTCCTCAAAATTAAGAGGAAATACTTCATAAGTTATAGACCTACCTCTTAAGCTCGTTGCAATTTCTTTTGAGAGAAACCTAGAGTTAGAGCCTGTAATATATATATTTTTTGTTTCCAGCTCAAATAATCTTTTTAAAAATAAATCCCAAGCTGGAAGATTTTGAATTTCGTCAAAAAAGAAATAAACCTCAGAAAGTTTAATTTTTGGATAAAGTTCTTTATAACCTTCCAAAATTAAATTAAGCTCGTCTTTTTTTAAATCTAATCTTTCATCTTCAAAATTGATATAAACAATTCTTTCTGAAGGAATTATTTCTCTTAATTTTTTTATAGTCTCAAAAAGAAGGTATGTTTTTCCGCTTCTTCTTGGGCCTACAACACTAACTATCTTATTGACATTTAAAGGTAGTTTTATGTTTCGCTCTATAACATTTGGAAGAGCCTTCTTCTGAAAATTAATGATAATCTCTTTAAGAATTTCTTTTTTGTTTGTAAGCATCTCCTAATTTCAAAAACAGCTACTTCTAATTTAAATTTCTATCAAAATATTTTACAAGTTTTTCCTTTTAAAAAGGAAACTTTATATTATTTTTTCCTTACCAAAGGGAAAGATTATTATAAATCTTTCCTTCTCATAAGGAAACTTTTTAAGATTTTTCCTCCAAAAGCTCTAAAATCTTATCCTTTAATTTTTCTAAATTCCAACCTTTTTTTGCACTTATAAAAATGTAAGGTATATTTTCTTTTTTTAATAAAGAGCATATTTCATGGTAAAAGTTTTCAAGATCCTTTTCGTCAGAAATAAAATTATCTACTTTATTTAAAACCACAAGTTTCTTTTTATTATCCCAAGCCTTCAATTCTTTTAAAACTCTTTTAACGGTTCTATATTGAGTCTCCCAGTCTTTATCTGTAATATCTATAACTATTAAAAGCAAATCTGAATACTTACTTTCTTCCAAGGTAGCTTTAAAAGATGCTACAAGTTCGTGAGGTAAATCTTTTATAAATCCAACCGTATCTGTAACTAGAAAATACTTTCCTTTATGATAAACCTTTTTTGTTTTAGTATCTAAAGTTGCAAAGGGCATATTTTTTATAAATACATCTTCCTTTGTAAGAGCTTTTAAAAGAGTAGATTTTCCTGCATTTGTGTATCCAACTATAGCTACAGTTTTAAAACCTTGTTTCTTTCTAGATTCTCTTGTAAGTTCATAATGGCGAGATAAATCCTCTATTTCTTTTCTTAATTTATAAATTCTTTGCTTTATACTTCTTTTTTCTATTTCTAAGAGAGTTTCCCCCTTACCTCTCATTCCAGGATTATCTAAATAAATACCTTTTCCTCTAAGACGGGAAAGTTTATGCATTAAAAAAGCTAGTTCTACTTGCATTTTGGCAATTTTAGTTTTTGCTCTTCTTTTAAAAATTTCTAAAATTACATCACTTTTATCTAACACCTTAACGTTTAAGGCTTCTTCTAAATTTCTTATTTGAGAAGGAGTAAGTTTATGATATGCAACTGCAGTTTCAAAATTGTAGTGTTCCTTTAATTTTTTAAGCTCTTCCAATTTACCTTTCCCTATATAAGTTGCAGGATCAAAATTTTTTCTTTTTTGAATAAGAGTGCAAACAACCTCTCCATTTAAAGCCTCTATAAGACCTTTAAGTTCTTCTAAATCTAAATTATCTTTTTCTCTTTTAACAGCAATAATAGCTACTTTTTCTTTTTGATTTTCCATATTTTTCCCTCAAAAGTTTTTTTTAAAAATACGATTTTTCTAAAAGTTTTCAAGAAAATTTTAGAATTTCTTTGGATTTTTTAATAAAATTATTGAAAAAATTTTCTTTTTAGAGAGTAAACAAGTGGAAAAGCAAGTTTTAATTTTAGGAAAAGGTAAATCAGGTCAAGCTGCAAAAAAACTTCTAGAAAAGTTAGGTTATAAAGTTTATTTATGGGATGAAAAAGATTCTTTAGAAATTTTAAAAGGGGACTATAACTTTATCGTAAAAAGTCCTGGGATAACACCTTTTAAACCATACTTAGAAAAAATAAAAGATAAATTAATTTCAGAATTAGATTTAGCCCTTTTAAACTCAAAAGGTTATAAAGTTGGTATTACGGGAACCAATGGAAAAAGCACTACAACCTTACTTACTTATCTTCTTTTTAAAACTTTATCGGAACTTTACCCTTCTTACACTAGCTTTATTGGAGGAAACTTTGGAAATCCGTTTTCTAAATTTGCATATTTTACGCATGAAAAAAGCATTTCGGTTTTGGAGCTTTCCTCTTTTCAGCTTTATGATAGTAAACATTTAAATTTTCATGTAGGAGCAATTTTAAATATATCTGAGGATCATCTTACTTGGCATGGATCTTTTACAAACTATATGGAATCTAAGCTTAAATTGATTTTAAATTCAAAAATAAAAATTATGGAAGAAAAAACATATCTAAAATATAAGGTTGCTTTTCCTAAGAAAATTAAAAATTTTTCTATAATTACTTTCGGAAAAAGCGGAAAATCTAGTTATAGCTTAAAGAATAATACTATTTATACTCCTAATATACAAATAACTCTAGATGATTTTCCGGAAATTGCTGAGCCTCCATTTGCTATGGATTTGCTTGCAAGTTTATGTATATTTGAAAATTTTGTAAGTAAATTTTTAGAGATAAAATTAAAGGATTTTTATAACTTAGATTTTATAAAAAAAACCTTAAGTAAGTACAAAAAGCTTCCTTTTAGGTTGGAAAAAAGGAAACTTGCTTTTATAACTATATATAATGATAGTAAATCTACTAATCCTCACTCCGTTGAGTGGGCTTTAAAAGCAATAAAGGAAGATGTAGTACTTCTTATGGGAGGTAAAGATAAAGGACTTTGTTTTAATAATTTAATTCCTCTAATTGAAAAAAAAGTTAAGGCAGTATTTTTATTTGGAGAAGCAAAAAATTCTATATATAAACAAATAAAAAATTCTAGCTATATTGAAGTTTGTAACTCCTTGGAAGAAGCTTTTTTAAAAGCTTTAAAGTTTGCCTTAAAAAAAGACTGCAGTATCTTGTTTTCCCCAGGTTGTTCTTCTTTCGATAAATTTAAAAATTATCTTGAAAGGGGAGAGTATTTTGATAGGCTTTTAAAAAAATATAAATATATAGTTGAGGAAAGGTGCCTTGGATAAGGTAAGAAATTTTTCATTTTTATTCTTATTTATAATTTCTGCTATTTTAGTATCCATAGGATTAATTTTCATAAGTGTAAACTTACTTTCTACTTCTCCAAATGCAGTAAAAAGTCAGCTTATCGCAAGTTTAATAGGAGTAATTGGACTTTTGTTTATTGCTACTAAATTTGATTATAGAGTTTTACAAAAAGATGGTTTTATGAAAGTCCTATACTGGGGTGCTATTATTCTTTTATTTTTAGTTTTTCCGCTTGGTACAGAAATAAATGGGGCAAGAAGTTGGATTAAACTTGGAGCTTTTTCCTTTCAGCCTGCAGAAGTTGCAAAATTTTTACTTATTATTTGGGTAGCAGCTTACCTTTCCAAATATGAACATGAGCTTAAAAATCCTAGAAAATTATTGAAATTTGCAGGGTATATAGCCATTCCTACTTTTTTAATTTTTGCTGAAAAGGATTTAGGTCTTGTTATGCTTTTTTTAGGAACTGTAGCTTTAATGCTTTTTATTTCTAGGGTTCCTAAAAGATATTTAATTCTGACTTTTATTTTTATTTTTATTGTTTTTATTTTAGGAGTTTTAATAGCTCCCTATAGATTAAAAAGAATAGAAGCTGTAATTCATCCTTTTAAATATGCCCATACTTATGGTTATCAAATAATTCAAGCTCTTATTGCTATAGCTCGAGGTGGTTTTAATGGCGTAGGCATTGGAAACGGTATTATGAAAACATATTATCTTCCCGAACCTTATAATGACTTTATTTACGCTTCTATGAGTGAAGAGCTTGGTTTTATATGTATGATTTTTATAATAGCTTTATTTTTTACTTTTTTAATGATTAGTTTTAGACTCTTTGAAACATGTGAAGACAAATTTGCAAAGTATTTAATTGCGGGTATTACGCTAAGCATAGTTTTGCAAGCTTTTATTCATATAGGTGTAAATTTATCTTTACTTCCTACAACCGGAATAACCTTACCTTTTATAAGTAAAGGGGGAACTTCTTTAATTGTAGTTTTATTTTCTGTAGGCCTTTTAATGAATATAGCGAAAAATTCACCTCTTAGAATTTCTGTTAAAATAAAAGTTTAAGATTTTTATATTTATATATTTTAAAAACTTTATCAAATAGGAGGCTATAGATGGCTGTAAATTTAGAATATATCTTTGATAACGATACTGTAGGTACTGGTTGCTTTTCATATATGCCTGGTGAATTTGTATGGGCATGTACCAATGTATGTAATTTAAAGTGTAAACATTGTTCTTTAGATTCTGGAAAACCTTGGCCAGATGAACTTACCACAGAAGAAGGAAAAAAGCTTATATATGATATTTGGAAATATTTTGGACCTGTTAAGTTTGCTTTCACTGGTGGAGAACCTTTAATGAGAGAAGATATTTATGATCTTATTAAATTTGCTTTTGAAAAAACAAGAATGCAAATTGTTATGGCTACAAACGGAACTCTTTTAACAAAAGAAAATATTAGAAAACTTTTAGATGCGGGAATGTGGAGAGTTGGGGTATCTATAGATGGAGTTGGGAAAAAACATGATGAACTTAGAGGTGTTCCAGGATGTTTTGATGAAGTTTATAAAAATTTAAAACTTGCAAAAGAGATGGGTCTTCGTTTCCAGTTTCATTCAACTATTTCTAAACTTAATGTGGACGAAGTTCCAAAAATTATAGATTTAGCCGAAGAACTTGGAGCTTATAGAATATATTTTGTACTTTTAATTACAACTGGAAGAGGGAAAAATTTAGATGACTTAACTCCCGAAGAGGCTAAAAAACTTGCAGAATATTTATACGAAAGACAAAAAACATCTTCTGTGTGGCTTAAACCTATATGTAATCCGTGTTACACTCTCTTTTTAAGAGAAAAGATGAAAAAAGACTATGAAGAAGGAAAAATAAATGTTTATCCAAGAGTAAAACCTATTGGTTGTCCAGCTGGAATTACTAGATTTCACTTTCTGCCAAATGGTGACATTTGGCCGTGTGCTTATGTTCCTATGAAAGTAGGAAATGTAAGAGAAGGGGATTTATATGAACTTTTAATTAACAACCCTTATTTTAAAGCTATTAAACTTGCTAGAGGTTATCATCCCGATAAATATGGTTTTGAGGAAGTAGATGAGGAAACTTTAAAAAAACTTAAAAAAGAATTTAAAGAAAAATATGGCTTTGAACCTGAGCTTAAAGGGATATGTGGAGAATGTGAATATAAAAAGGAATGTGGCGGATGTAGAGCAAGGGCTTATGCAAAATTTGGAGACTTTTTAGCTGAAGATGTAACTTGCTATATAAACGAGAAAGCTTTAAATGGGGATAACTAAAATGTATGATTTAAAAATCTCTATAACAAAAAAATGTAATTTGAAATGTATATATTGCCACTATACCGATAAAGAAACTTTAGAAGAGGATTTACCTTTTGAATTTTGGAAAAAATTACTTTTAGAATATAAGAATTTAAAACTTCCCTTTATAAAAGAAAAAAAGGTAACTATAACAGGAGGCGAAGCTCTTTTACATAAAGATTTTTGGAATATTTTAAAGTTTTCAAAGGAGTTGAATTTTTATACATCTTTACCTACAAACGGAACTTTATTAACTTCAGATATTGTTAAAAAATATAAAGAACTTGGAGTTAATGATGTAATTATTGCTTTCGATGGGAAAAAGGAAAATCATGAGAAATTAAGAGGTAAAGGAACTTTTGAAAAAGCTTTAAAAGGTGCTGAGCTTATAAAAAAATATGGGATAAAACTTTTAATAACTACTTGTTTAACAAAAATTAACTATAAAGACTTACCGGAAGTTATTAAGCTTGCAAAAGACTTAGGAGCAAAGCTTGTAATTATTTTTCATTATATATCCTTAGGAAGAGGAAAAGAAGAATTTTTTAATGGGGAACTTTCAAAGGAAGAAATTTTAGAAAGTTTATTTGAAATTTATACTTTAGCTGAAAAATATAAAGATAGTTTAGAACTTTGCACTACTACTATTCCTCAATACTGGGTCTTACTTTCTTTAATGTATCAAAAGAAAAAATATGTTCCCTCATATTTTCATAAAGTTTTTCCAGGATGTAGAGCAGTTTTAGATTTTGTATATATAACAAATCAAGGTAAAGTTTATCCTTGTCCACTTTTACAGGATAGTTTGGGAGATTTAAAAGAAAAATCTCTAAAGGAAATTTTAGTTTCAGAAAAAGCAAAAAGCTATGCTTCTCGAGTTTATTTTAAAGTTTGTGTATCTTGTAAATACAAAAACATTTGTGGAGGTTGCAAGGTAAGAAAAGATCCACTATGTCCTTATCTTCTTGAAAATATAGAAAAAAGGGTTAACCAAATATAATTTTGGTTTAGGTTAATTATTATGCAAAGTTTAGTTTCTTGGATAAGTTTTTTAAAAGAAAGTATTAAAAGAAGAAACTTTGATCCTTGGGAAATAGATCTAATAGAAATTGCAGACGCTTATTTGGAACTTATAAAAACATATAAAAGATTTGATATAAAACTTTCAGCGGATATTATTTTAGTAGGTGGTATTCTTTTAAAGTTAAAATCTCAAAGTCTTTATTATGAAAGCTTACCAAAAGAAGAAAACTTAGAAAATTTCTTATCAGAAAAGCCGAATTCTTCCCAAGATAAAAGAAAAAAATATTCTAAGGAAAAGAAAAATAGTTTAAAAATTAAAAGAAAATTAACTTTAGATAATCTTATAAAGATAATTAAAAAAGAGCTTTCAAAAAATGAAAAAAGAATAAGAAAAGAATTTAAAACTTCTCTGTCTTCTGAGCCCTTAAATGACGTAGTAAACGAACTTTTAGAAGAAGATAAAGATATAGAAAAAAGAATAAATTTTATTTACAATTTACTTGTAGAAAAGAATTTTTTTGATTTTCTAGAAATTTTTCGGGAAAATAAGATAAAATATTTTTTACCTTTACTTATTGCGGCAAATGAAGGAAAATGTGAAATTATTCAAGAAAAATATTTTGAAAGCTTGTATGTTAAAAGCAAACTTGGGGGATAGATAATTATGGAAAAAAATAAAAATATTTGGGATAAACTTTATGATTTTTTTGCTTCTATAAAACTTGCAGTTGTGCTTCTTTTTTTACTAGCTGTAACTTCTATAATTGGAACAGTAATAGAACAACAAGCATCTCCGGATGTCTATGATAAATATGGTCCTTTTTGGAAAAGCGTTATTTTAAAACTTGACTTATATGATGTTTACCATTCTTGGTGGTATATTCTTCTTATTGTTTTATTTGCAATAAATTTAATAGTATGTTCTATAAAAAGACTTCCTTATATATATAAACTTGTTCAATTTCCAAAAAAGGAACTTACTCCAGATAGGGAAAAGTCTTTACCCCTTCTTTTTAAGATAACTTTAGATGCATCTAAATTAAAAGAAATAAAGGAAAGAGTCGTAAATTTACTTAAAAAATACGGCTACAAAGTAGAAGTAAAGGAAGAAGGAAGAAATATTTATATTTTTGCAGATAAAAAACCTTGGGCAAGATACGGAGTTTATATTGTTCACACTGGAATTTTAATAATTCTTATTGGTGCTTTAATTTCCGCTCTTTTTGGATATAGGGGATATATGAATTTAGCCCCTCAAACAAATAGTAATTTAGTTACGCTTTTTTATTCAGATAAAATAATTGAACTTCCTTTCTATGTTAAATGTAATGATTTTCATATAGAGTTTTACCCAAATGGAATGCCAAAAGCCTATGTTGCAGATATATCTATTATTAAAGATGGAAAGGTTGTTGCTCATCAAAAGGTAAAAGTAAATGAACCTTTAGAATATGATGGAATTTATTTTTATCAAGCAAGTTATGGTCAAGGTGCTTTTCTTTTTAAATTAAACCAAAATGGGAAAATAAAAGAAATTCCAGTTGCTTTACAACAGGCCTTTAAAGTTTTAAATACATATTACATACCTTTAGGTTGGGATAGTCAAGGAAGAATATTTGTTCAATATATAGTTCATGGTTTGAAAAATGGTTTTTTAATGATACAAGGCGTGCCTTATCAAGTAGGTCCAAATACTACTTTAACCTGTGAAGGAATATTCCCGGATGTTATGTGGACCGGTCTTCAAGTATCAAAAGATCCAGGGGCAAATATTGTATGGCTCGGTAGCGCTATAATGATTATAGGTCTTATTATAGCTTTCTTTATCGCTCATCATAGAGCTTGGGTAAGACTAGAAAAAGAGAAAGAAAGAGAAAATAGAATTTTATTTGTTATTGGAGGTATAACTAATAAAGAAAAAGAAAAATTGGAAAAAGAACTTTCAAATATTTTTGAAAATATAAAAAAAGATTTTGCGGCCTCTGATATAGGAGGCTAACCTCCATGAAATTTAAAAGGCGTCATATTTTATATAGGTTTATATATAATTGGAGGTTAGCCAAATGATAGATTCTGTTACCTTATTCAACATAGGGCTTGGATTTTACATTTTATCGGCTTTGTTTTATGTTATTTATGCTTTCACACGAAAAGATTTTATTGGCAAAATTGCTTCTACTTTAGCCTGGATCGGAGTAATTATTCAAGGAGCTGGATTTATAGTTAGAGGTTTTCACAAAGCTCAAGTAAATGAAGTGACGTCCCTACTTGAACTTTATAAATATGCACCTTTCACAAATATGTATGAAAGTTTGATGCTTTTTGGCTGGATGGTAGTTTTAATTTACCTTTTCTTTGAAAGAAAATATAAAAATAAAATGTTTGGTATGTTTGTTATTCCTTTTGCAATTTTAGCTGAAAGCTCTACATCTATTTTGGGATTTTCTGGGGAAGTTCAACCTTTAATTCCAGCCCTTCAAAGTAATTGGCTTCTTTTCCACGTTATAACTTGTTTTATTGGATATGCTGGAGCAGCAGTAGCTGCAGGAATAGCTTTTGCTTACTTTTTAAAAAGAGAGGATACTACAAAATTAGATTGGTTTATAATGTGGTTTACTTTAGCTTTTGGAGCCTTTTGGGCATTTTTATCTATTTATAGACTTTCTGCGTGGTTTTTCTGTCTGATCTTAGCTATCGCTTTTGCAAGTGTTGTTACAGCTATCCTTTGGCTTATAAAAAAACTTGGACTTCCAAAATATTTCCCTAGTGTAGAACAACTTGAAAATATTATGTACTATTCTATTGCGGTAGGATTTGTATTTTTAACTATTGGGATCATTACTGGAGCTGTTTGGGCAAAATATGCTTGGGGTGGATACTGGTCCTGGGATCCAAAGGAGACTTGGTCTTTAATTACTTGGCTTATCTATGCAGCCTATCTTCATGTTAAATACATCAAAGGTTGGGCTGGTAAAAAACTTGCATACTTTTCTTTACTTGGATTTATTTCCGTAATTTTTACTTATTATGGAGTAAATTTACTTTTACCAGGTTTACATTCTTATGCTTAATTATTTGCCCCCGCGAAGGGGGCAAACTTAATTTAATATTCAAATAAAGTAGGATTTGAGTTAAGATATTTTTCCCATTCCCAAGCATCTTCAATTATAGTTTCTATTTTATTATATTTGGGTTCCCAATTTGTTAATTTTTTTAATTTTTCGGCATTAGCTATTAGTATGGGAGGATCTCCTTTTCTTCTTTTTCCTACTTTTACAGGAAAGTCAATTTTTGTGATTTTTTTAGCAATATCTATAATTTCTTTTACAGAATAACCTTTCCCATAACCTACATTAAAAATATCACTTTTATCTTCTTCTTTTATATAGTTTAAAACATCTATATGAGCTTGAGCAAGATCCTTTATATGAATGTAATCTCTTATACATGTTCCATCTTTAGTAGGATAATCTGTGCCATAAATTTCTATATAGGGAATTTTGCCTAAAGCTGCTCTTAATACTCTTGTTATTAGATGAGTTGGCTTTTTATTGGCTTGACCTAATTTAGCTTTAACATCTGCTCCAGCAACATTAAAATATCTTAAAATGCCAAACTTAAGAAAGCTACTTTTTGAAATATCTTTTAAAATATTTTCTACCATTAATTTTGATTGTCCATAAGGATTTATAGGCATGCAAGTTTCATTTTCAGATACGGGAATATTTTTGGGAATTCCATATACAGCTGCTGTTGAAGAAAAAATGAAATATTTAACTTTATTTAGTAACGCCGCTTTTATAAGATTTAAAGATCCTAAAACATTATTTTCATAATATTTATAAGGATCATTTACGCTTTCCTCTACCTTTATGTAAGCTGCAAAATGCATAATAGCATCTGGCTTAAAATCATAAATAGCATCTAGAATTTGATTAAAATTTCTTAGATCTCCAAAGTAAAACCTGCTGTCTTTTAAAGCCCATCTATGACCATTTTCTAAATTGTCAAAAATTGCAATTTCATAATCCTGATTTCTTAAAAGATATGCAACGTAAGAACCTATATATCCAGCTCCACCCGTAATAAAAATTTTCAATTTAAAGCCTCCAATTTAAATTTCCTTTCTTATGCCAAGTTCTCTATGTTCTAAAAAAACCTTTAAATTGGGATATTTTTCTTTTATATAATTTGCAATTTCATGGGCAAAGGCTACTGAGCGGTGTTTACCTCCTGTACATCCAAAGGCATAGGTAATATAACTTTTTCTTTCTTTTAAATAATTTGGTAAAGTATAATCTATGTAATTTTTTATTAGCTTTAGAAAGTTTTTTGCAATTTCCTTTGAAAATATATAATCTTTTACTTCTTTACTTTCCCCAGTTTTGTCTCTTAAACTATCTACATAATGAGGATTTGGTAAAAATCTAACATCAAATACATTATCTGCGGTTTCTGGAGGTCCATATTTAAAGCCAAAAGAAACTATATTTATTTGAGGTTCATATTTACCTTTTGTAAAAATATTTATTATTTCCTCTTTTAATTGATGAATGTTAAAACCGCTAGTATCTATAACAATGTCAGCTATATCTTCTATTGGACTTAAGATTTCAATTTCCTTTTCTATTAAATCCGGTAAAGACAAATTTTTAAAGTATAAAGATAAAGGATGAGGACGACGGGATTCTTTATACCTATTTAGAATAGTATCTTTAGTTGCTTTTAAGAATACTACCTTTATTTCTGGATGTTTTTCTTTAAGTTTTTTTATAACTTGAGATATATCTTCTTTTACTATATTTCTTAAATCTAAAACTAAGGCACATTTATTTATGTTCCCTTTTTGCTTTAAAAGATATATAAAATCATCTATTAAATCTACTGGAATATTATCTACTGTATAAAATCCAATGTCCTCTAATGTCTTTGTTGTAGTTGTTTTCCCTGCTCCAGAATAACCAGTAATAATGTAAATTTCCATTTTTCTACTCTTTTACAAGTTTATATCCTAATTTTTTAGCCCAAACTTCTAAGAAAAATTCTAAACTTCTATCATAAGTTTTTTCTGCATCTTCTGGAAATAAACAAGCTGGAATTTCGCCATTTTTTCTATGATACTTTATACATTCACAGCAAATTCCCTTAATATTACAATATTTATATGTGCAGCTGCATTCCTTTAAATTTTCTTCTTTTTTACATTCCATTTTTTGCCTCTTTTTATTAAATTTTTTAAAATTGATTTATAAAAAATTATAAACCAGGTAAGTGCTTTGAGTCTACTTGAAATTTTAATTTCTTTATTACTTTTTAGTTTTATAATTTTATCTGCTCTAGGGTTGGTTATAAATTTATCTAAATTTGGAAGTAAATATAATAAATATCTAAAACATCAAAATGATATTATTCATATTTTTCATTTACTTCAATCTCAAATTTTAAATAAAAATGGAAAAATTTATCTAAAAAAAAATTATGATAATATAAGCTTAATTTTCCAAACAAACCATTGTAATTTTTTTGATAATCCTTGCAATATAACTATTACTTTCCTTCCAAATGAAACTGTTTATATGGAAAATAATTTAACTTTTATATTTCCTTATCCTATAAAAGTAAAAGAAGATAACTTACTACTTGAATTTAAAATAGAAAATTTAACTTTTTTAGTAAGAAAAAAGTTTTAAGTATTTATCTTAAATTTAAAATACTTAGCTCTTTAACACATTTTGTAAAATTTTCTAAAAGCTTTTTTTCATTTTTTATCCAATTTGAATTTCCATAATTTTCAATAAGATATTTAAATCGATATACATAAGTTATCTGATTGTTACTTTCATTTTCCTTATTTATATAACTTGGAGAAGAATAAAGAGCAAAGGCTCTAATATCATCGGTTATATTTAAAGTTTTAAACAAACAATAAGCTTCTATTTTACTTTTAGAAAAATATGGAGGTTTTTTATAACTTTTGAAATCGGGATATTTTTTTAAGATTTCTTTTTTTAACAAAGCTAATAACTTATTTAATTTGGTGTTATTAGAAGTATTACTAGAATTTAATTTTTGAGCAAAGGCCAAAGAAAAAGTAATCATACTAAAAAGTAACAATTTTTTCATTTTTTTACCTCGAAATTTTATTTTTTACTACTATTATATATTTTATTTCAAAATATTCATATCCAAAATAACTTTTTCAAAGTCTTTATATATTTTTTCTATATAATTCTCTAAAATATTTTTAAATCTCTTATAGACATTTTTATCAAAATTTTCTAAACGATAGAAGTTAAGGCCGGCTCTGTAAAAAGCATGTCTGAAAGTTCCCCGCATAAGAAGATATATATCTTCATAGTCTTTTCTTAAATTTTCTTGAAGCTTATGAAGATTTTCCAAAATTTTTTGAAATTCTTTTAGTGAGTTTATATCCGTAAGAAGATCTAGCACTTTATTTGTATATACTCTAAAATCCCTTAAAACCTCTTCTTTAGATTTTGGATTAAATGTTTCTTTATAATCTTTGGAAAATAAATTTTTTATATGAGAAATTACTTTTTCTTTTTTCAAACTCAAAGAAGTAAAAAATCTTTCAAAATTTTCAAGTTTTAAAGGAGTGGTTCCTTGAATATATACCCCATCTGAAGTATTAAAAACTTTTGCATCTTTAAATTTAGAAATTAAATTTTCTAAAGAAAATCTACACCAATTAAAAAAATTAGTTGTATAAACTTGTTTTCTAAAATTCCCTTTGAAAGGAAAAATTTCTTCTATATTTGGTTTAAATCCCTTAAAATATATAGTATCCTTTGAATGATGTTTTTCTTTATCTACAAAACCTAAATCTACTCCAAAAAGATATAAATTTTTAAAGCCTACATTTAAGAAAAATGAAACTGCAGTATTTACAACACTTGGAGTAGAGTTTTCAAAAGGTTTTACCTTAGGTCTATACATATAGTATCCACAAAATTCCTCTCTAGGGAACATATAACTTTCTTTAAAAATTTCAAAAGTTTTTGGATATAAAACTTCAGGTCCAATTAAGGGAAAATTATATTTTTCTTCATTTAAAAAGGTTAAAGCTTTTACTTTTGTCTCATCTCTTTCAAGTTCAAAATGAAAATCTATTTTTATATTATTTTTCCTTAATACATCTATAGCGGTTCCACAGGAAATAATAAGAGCTTTATCTTGATACTTTTTTATTAAAGGCAAAGCTTCATCTAAAGAAGGACCTGAACCACATATAAATACAGGATAATTTTTTATATCTTCTTTTACTTTCTGAATAGATAAATAAGGAATATTTTTATTTAAATTCTCCTTTGCATTTTCCAAACCTAATTTTTCATCATCATAAAATCCCCATCCTCTTTTCATTTTCATATTTTGCAAAATAATATAATTTTCTGCAGCTTTGAAAAGAGGAATTTGAGGTAAATGATTATAAATACTAATAATTTGAGTATTTAAAAGATCTTTATAGAGAAAAATTTCTACATCCTTTTCAAAAACATCAAATTTTGAAGAAAAGCAAAAATGAATATTTCCATAAATCTTTTCAAAATATTTATAATAAGGAAAGGTATATAAGGATAAAATAAAAACTTCTACTTCCGGTTCAAATATAAAAAGATTTTTTATCTCAAATTTTTCTAGTATTTTTTCCAAAGGTTTTCCAAGGCCGATTCCAAGTAAGAATAAAAAGGGTATTTGTTTATCCAGTTTAAATTTGTTTGGAGTAAAATGTTTGTTAGAAAAAAAAATATTATCTATTTCCTCTAAAAGTTTTAAGTGAAAAGAATTTCTTGTATCTTGAATTTTACCAATAGATTTATCTGGAACAATTTTAAAAGAAGTTTTGAATTGATTTTCTATAAAAGTATTTATATCTTGACCATAAAAAAATCTTTTTGAAAAGTTTAAATAAATATCATAACCATAAGGAGTTTTTTCAAGTTTTACTTTTCTAGGCTTTATTTTTTTTACTACATTATATAAATTTGGATATTTCTGCTTAAAATATCTTAAGTTTTTTTCAAAAGTATATAAAAGTTTTGAATCCATGATTATTTATTCTCCTTTTCAAGCTTTAGAAGTTTTTCCATATATTCTAAAGTAAATTTTGGAGGAACATCCGGACCTGGAAGTCTAGAAACGGGTTCGCTTAGAAAGAATTTTTTATTTAATATCCAATCTTTCAAAATTTCTGCAATTTCCCGAGCTTTTTTATAAGAAGAAACTGGGAAGGCTTTAACTTTTTTATTTAATATTTCTACTTCTCCTTTTTGTAAATCCGAGTATTTAACAAAAGCTAAAGGTTTTAAAGGTTCTCCACTTGGATAATTTTCTGAAAAATCCACAACCGGAACTAAAATATCTTTAGCTTTTACAGAAGTCCAAAAAGCTATTCTTTCATTTAAAATAGGTATAGGAATTCCTATTCCTACAAATAAAGAAACACCATATCCTAAAATGGAAGCACCTTTTATAAATTCATCGCTCATATTTTTAATGTCTCCAACTACCATTAAAGTTCCGGCAGGAAATTTTGGAAGGCCTCTTTCTGTTCTTTCTACAAAGGGATTGTGTTGAGTTCCATGAAATGCAATATAACCTACGCCTCCTCCTACAAAAATTCTAGTTCCTATTCCGATAGTTTCATAATAAGGATCATTAAATAAAGGAGATAGAGGTCCAGAAGTAGAGTAGTTAACATTTCCTAGATTAGGTTTGAGCATACCCATATAAGTATAAATAGTTCTATTTTTATGAAGATTTACTGCAGCTAAATAGTTTTGATAAGCATTTCTTGGTGCTAAAAAAGTTCCATAAGGCAAAGTTTTTTTATTTATAACTTTTTTAACTTCTCTTCTAGGGTAACAATCTGTTCCATAACCATATCCTTCAAATTCTATATCTTTTCCAGCAACAAGCTCTTCTATTACATGAGCACCGCCATAATCAAAACTTCCTGGATAGACTTCATTTTTCGGATCATCTTCTGGAAGAGCACTTGCTCCAAGATATATATCTACTGCCGCAAGTCCTGCATAGGCGGGAACCCCATTAAGGTAAGCTTCGTTTAGTTTTATTCTAGGTTTTGCATGACCTACATTTAAAAGTACACCCGAGGAGCACATACATCCAAAGGTTCCAGTAGTAACTACATCTACTTTTTTTGCAGCTTCTTCTAAACCTATTTCTTCTACGAGCTCGCTCATTTCTTCGGCTGTTAAAACTACAGCCTTTCCCCTTTCAATTTTTTCATTAATTTCTTTTATGCTTTTGTTAACTTTCAAGGGTCCCCACCTCATTTAAATATTCTATTTAAGAAATTGATTTTAGCATAACTTCACTAATAGATGATGATAAAATACTTTTAAAATTTTTAATAAAAATCCTTGCTTAAGTTTTCTTTATTCTATATTTTCTAAAGGGGTAAAAAAATGAAGATAGAAAATAATCTTTACTATGATGTTATTTCAAACTCTGAACTTTTAAAAAATAAAAAAGAAATTTCAAAAGCTTTTAGTGAGATATTTTTAAATGAAGTTTTTAAAGAGATTCAAAAAGAGTTTACTTCAAATTCCCTATTTGGAAATACTTTTGGAAGTAATATTTATTTTGATCTTTACTTTAAAGAACTTTCTATGATGATAGCTCAGGACGATAATTTTCCTTTAAATAAATTTTTTGAAGAGAATTTAAAAATAACAAAATAAAAAGGGTTAAAGTTTGAAAAGAATTATTGCTCTTCTTGAAAAATTTCAAAAACACTCGGATTTAGTTTTTGTTTTTCTCTTAATTTGTATTTTGGCTGCTATGATTCTACCTTTACCTCCTTTTATTTTAGATTTACTTTTGACTTTAAGTATTACTCTTTCTTTACTTACTCTGCTTGTAACTATATATATCAAACATCCCTTAGAGTTTACCGTATTTCCCTCCTTACTTTTGCTTTTAACTTTATTTAGACTTTCTTTAAATGTTGCAACTACAAGAAGAATTTTACTTTATGGTCAAAATGGCCCGGATGCAGTAAGTGAAGTTATAAAATCTTTCGGGGAATTTGTAGTAAAGGGAAATGTTTTAGTAGGTTTAATTATATTTTTAATTTTAATTATTATTAATTATATGGTAATAACTAAGGGAACCGAAAGAATTGCAGAAGTTGCAGCAAGATTTACTTTAGATGCTATGCCTGGTAAACAAATGGCAATAGATGCGGATTTAAATGCGGGTTTTATAGATGAAAAGGAAGCTCAAAGAAGAAGGCAAGAACTTGTAAAGGAAGCTGACTTTTATGGTGCTATGGATGGTGCTACTAAGTTTATTCGGGGAGATGCTATAGCTGGATTTTTAATTACAGCTATAAACTTGATTGGAGGAATAGCTGTTGGTATTTTGCAACATGGGCTTTCATTTTCCCAAGCTTTAAAAACATATACTATTTTAACAGTGGGAGATGGACTTGTTTCTCAAATTCCTTCTTTAATAACCTCAGTCGCAGCTGGTTTTATGGTTACACGTTCAGCTTCCCAAACAGATTTGGGAACAGAAATTGTTACTCAGCTTTCCTCTTATCCAAAGGCTTTAGCTTTAGCTTCGTTAATCTTGTTTATAATAGCCCTTGTTCCGGGAATGCCAAAGCTTCCCTTTATAACTTTAGCTTTGATAGTAGCAGCCATAGCCTATCTTGCCTATATGATGGTTGAAGAAAAAGAAAAAGAAATAAAAGAAAAAGAAGTAAAAACTGCTATGACTCAAGTTAAAAAGACTCCTGAAACTATTATTGTTCAACCTGATCCTTTAGCTTTAGAAATAGGGACTTACTTAGTTCATTTGGTAGATGAAAAAACCGGAGGGGAGCTTTTAAATAGAATAAAAAATTTAAGATATAAAATAGCAAAAGAGCTTGGTCTTATAATACCCCTTGTTCATATCAGAGATAGTTTTGAGATAGATAAAAATGAATATAGGATTTTAATAAAAGGAGTGGAGGTCGCAAGGTATAAAGTATATCCTGGAAAATATTTGGCTATTAACTTAGGGGCCGTTAAGGATCGACTTGATAAGTATGGAAAAGTTATTCCTACTAGAGAACCTGCATTTGGTTTGGAAGCTTATTGGATAGATCCAACTTTAAAGGAGAAGGCTAAAGCTCTTGGTTATACTGTAGTAGATGTTTCCAATTTAATTATTACTCATCTTCAAGAAACAATTAAGCAAAACGCAGCTGATCTTTTAACTCGAGTTGAACTCCAAAAGATTTTAGATGGTCTTTCTAAACGGTATCCCGTGGTTAATGAACTTATAGGGGAAGGTCCTGGAAAAGTTCCTATAAATATTCTTCATAGAGTATGTCAAAATCTTTTAGAAGAACAAATTCCTATTAATGATATGATAACTATTATAGAAACTCTTGCGGATTTACTTACCTTGAATCAAAATCTTCCTCCTATTCTTTTAACGGAAGAAGTAAGAAGGGCTTTAAATAAAGTAATTACCAAAAAGTATGCTGCTCCAGATGGTACTTTAAATGTAGTAATTTTAGATCCATCTATCGAAAAAATGATTTTAGATTATGCAACAAAAAAAGCTCCATTACCTTCAGAAGTGGTTCATAGTATAATAAATCAATTAAGAAAACTTACAAATGAATTTTATTTACGTGGTCTTATGCCAGTGCTTTTAGTTGCTATGCCAGAAATTAGAAGAACGGTAAGAGATTTAATTAAATCAGATTTTCCAAATTGGGGCGTAATGTCAACTCAAGAAGTTGCCCCAGGAACGAAAATAAATGTTATAGGTAGGGTGACTCCAAATGGCTAGAGTGAAAATTTATGAAGGGTCTAATTTAATGGAATTATATGAAAGAATTAAAAGAGAACATCCTAACGGTAAAATTCTTTCTACAGAAAAAATAGAAAAAAGAAAATTTCTGTTTTTTAAAAAGTTTTATTATAAAGTTTTAGTTGAGGTAGATGAAAATATATTCTCTACAAAAGAACGTGCAAAGGAAATTTTATCTATTTTAGAAAAAGATAAAAAGGAAAATCAAGAGGAAGAGTCTGCTTCCGTTTTATCCTTTGTGGAAAATAAGGAGAAAGATTCTTTTAAAAATTCTTTAGAAAGTAAAGAAAGCATATCTTTAAAAGATAATTTTATTTTGGAGGACTTGCAAAAGAATAATGAAACTATAGAAAGTTCAATATCAACTTTTGAAAAAAGCAAATTTTATGAAGAATCAAAGCAAGCAGAGATAACTAAAAAAGAAAAAAATTATATAGATAAAAGAAGTTCTACAGAAGTTTTAGAAGAAAAACTTGATAGTATGTCTCGTCTTTTAAAGGAACTTGTAGATGTTATAAAAAAATCTCAACTTGAAAGTTCTCCGAAGAATCCTTTTATTCGCCCAAGTTTAAATTTAGAAGAACTTGAGGATTTAGAAGGTGATGCAAGAAAACTTGCTGAGTTCCTAATAGAAAGAGGAATAGAGCCAGATATAGCAAAAAGTTTAGTTTTAGTTTCCTGTGGTTTGAATATGGAAACTGGAAAATATGATTTATCTATTCCTTCCAGAAAAGAGGTAATTTTAAAAGGATTAGAAAAATATATTAAATTTACCGGACCTATAAAAATAGAAGAAGGAAAAAGAAAAATTGTAGCTTTTGTAGGTCCCACGGGAGTTGGAAAAACTACAAATTTAATAAAGCTTGCCTCATATTATGCTTTAGATGAAGGAAAAAAAGTTGCTATTATAAATGCGGACACTTTTAAGATAGGTGCTCAAGATCAAATAAGAATATACTCAAGAATTTTAAATGTACCTTATAAAACCGTGAGTGATGCCATAAAATTAAAAGAGGCCTTAAAAGAATTTCATGATTACGATTTAATTTTTATAGATACGGTGGGAAGAAGTCACTATGATCATTGGAAATTGGGAGAAATTAAAGCTACTTTGGCTTTAGAAGAATCTATGGATATATTTTTAGTTTTATCTTGCTCTATGAAAGATTTGGAGCTTTATGAAGCAACAAAAAGATTTTCAAGAATTTTTCCAATAACCGCTTTATTTTTTACAAAAATTGATGAATGTTTAACTCCAGGAAGCATAGTAAATGTTCCTTTTAGATATTCTTATCCGCTTTCATATATAAGCACAGGTCAAAGAGTTCCGGAAGACATAAAAGTTTTAAATCCTGAGACTTTAACGGAAATAATTTTAGGAGAAGAGTAATAAAAATGCAAGATCAAGCTAAATCTTTAAGGGAAAAAGTAACAAACTTAAAAAAAAATTCAAATAAAAATACAAATTTTTTAGCTATAACTTCTGGAAAAGGGGGAGTAGGGAAAACTAACATTGTTGCAAATTTGGCCTATATTCTTGCAAATGAATTTAATAAAAAAATTTTAGCTTTTGACGCAGATTTAGGTCTTGGAAATTTAAATGTTCTTCTTGGTATAAAAACAAAATATACTTTAAGAGATGTGATTGAATATGGTTTTCCTATAAAAAACATAATAATAAACTATAAAGGTTTTGATATTTTGCCTGGTCTTTCGGATATAACAGGTATCGATGAAGTTAAAGAAGACGATGTTAATTTTTTGCTTTTTCAACTTAAAGATATATGCAAGGATTATGATTTAATTTTAATAGATACCTCAGCTGGTATAGGTAAAGATGTTATAAGTTTTATAGCTGCCTCTAATAAGACTACCGTTATAACTACACCTGAACCTACCGCGCTCGCAGATGCCTATGCTCTTATAAAGAAGCTCTATATAGATTATGGTTATAAAAATTTTGATCTAATTTTTAATATGGTTCGCTCTTCTCAAGAGTTTACAGAAAGTGTAAATAAATTAAGCTATGTTTGTCAAAGATATTTAAACTTTATTCCTAGTTTACTTGGAAGTTTACCTTTTACCTTAAAGTTACGAGAGTGTGTAAAAAAACGTCAATTAATAGCTGAGGTTTATCCAAATAGTGAATTTTCTTTAAAACTAAAAAATATTGCTGCTAAAATTCTAAATTTAAAAATAGAAAATAATAAGCAAAATTTTTGGGATAAACTTTTAAGTATTCTCAAAATTCGGAGACAAAAATGAGATATTCTGATATTTATGAGGAAAATAAGATTTTGGATAAAAAAAAGCTTGTAATAAAGTACTTACCCTTAGTAAAGAATATAGCTTATAAGATTTATAAGAAACTTCCAAATGGAGTTGTTGAGTTTGACGAGCTTGTAAATACTGGAGTTTTAGGCCTTTTGGATGCTATAGAAAAATTTGATAAAGATAAAGGAAATTTGGGAACTTATGCTTATATAAGAATTCGGGGAGAGATTTTAGATTTTTTAAGAAAATTAGATTGGCTTCCCAAAAATCAAAGAGAGAAGGTAAAAGAGCTTCAAAGAAAATTTTTATATTATTATCAAAGAGAAGAAGAAATTCCAGATGAGGAAACTTTAGCCGGTATGTTAAATACGGATGTGGATACTGTAAAAAAACTTTTGACTTTATCTGAAATAAATAATATTATTTCTTTAGAAGAAATAATAAACCCAGAACTTAATCAAACTTTAAAAGATGTTTTACCGGATACTTCTCCTTCTCCCGAAGAAGAAGCTATTAAGGAATCTTTAAAGGAACGTTTGAAAGAGGCTTTAAAAAAGCTTTCAGAAAGAGAAAAGCTTATTTTGCAACTTGTTTATGTTGAAGAATTAAAGGTAGAAGATATTGCAAAAATTTTGAACATATCTATTTCCAGAGTTTCCCAAATAAAGCATCAAGCTTTAAGAAAACTTAGAAAAATTCTTTCTAAAGAGTTAGGGGAAAGGTTATGAAGGTGGTAACTGTAAATACTATAAAGGAAAAAAAGCGTAAAGAAAAAATTGTAATGCTTACAGCTTATGATTATTTAAGTGCAAAAATTGTAGATGAGGTAGGGGTAGATATTATTTTAGTAGGCGATTCTCTTTCTATGGTAATATTAGGATATACAAATACAAATGCGGTTACTTTAAATGAAATGCTTCATCATGCAAAAGCTGTTTTAAGAGGAACAAAAAGAGCTTTAGTTGTATTAGATATGCCTTTTGGAACTTATCAAGTAAGCGAAAAGGATGCTTTAAAAAATTGTATATATGCATTTAAAGAACTTTCAAAGGAAGCTAAAGTTCATATTGCTTTAAAGATAGAAGGAGGAAAAGAAATTGCACCTTTAGTTAAAAAACTTGTAGATATTGGAATTCCTATTATGGGACATATCGGTCTTCAACCTCAGAAATTTTATGCTTTAGGAAAGTTTAAAACTTTTGAGGAAGAGGAAAAACTACTTGAAGATGCAAAAGCGTTAGAAGAAGCTGGAGTTTTTTCAATAGTTTTAGAAAAAGTAAAGGAAAATGTAGCAAAAAAAATTACAGAAAATTTAAAAATTCCAACTATTGGAATTGGAGCTGGGAGATTTGTAGATGGACAAGTTTTAGTTTTTCATGATGTTTTAGGTTTATTTTCAGATTTTAAACCAAAATTTGTAAAAAGATATTTGGAAGGACAAAAATTATTTAAGGAAGCTTTAGAAAAATTTAAAAATGATGTAAAAACAGGAAAATTTCCAGAAGAATCTCATGTTTTTAAATAAAAAAAACTTCAAAAAGGAAAGGAATTATGGAAAATAAAAATATAAATGTAGGATTTTGGGCAAAGGATGTTTTAAAGCTTTTACCTGGAACACCTTTTGAGGGTATATTTGTTATTGAAGCAACGGATATAAAAAAACATAAAACTGGAGAGCCTTTCTTAAGAGTAGTTTTATCAGATAAAACTGGTGGTTTTACAGCCCTTTGGTGGAAACCTCCAAAAGATGAAGATTTATCCAAGTATAAGAAAGGAGATGTAGTTTTTGTGAAAGGAACTTTTGAACTTCATCAAGGGAAACCTCAGCCTCGTCTTGTGGTTTTTAGAAAGTTAAAGGAAGGGGAATATCCACCGGAAAAATTCATTGAATTTTCTAAATATGATATAGATGAAATGATTCTTCAAGTTTATGAAATTATAGATACTATAAAAAACCCTTTTTTAAAAACTCTTTTGGAAAAAATATTTAAAGATGATAATGTTTTAAAAAAAATAAAAGTTACTCCTGGAGGAAAGAAGGTTCATCATGCAGCTATAGGAGGACTTTTGGAGCATACTCTAGGTGTAGTTGAAATTTGTGAAGTAGTAGTAAAAAGATATAAAAAACTTGATAGAGATTTACTTATAGCTGCAGCTCTTTTACATGATATTGGGAAAATATTTGAATATAAGTTAACAAATACTTTTGAAATTACAGATAAAGGAAAGCTTTTAGGACATGTATATTTAGGTACCGAGTTTGTTAGTAAAGTTATAGATACAATACCAGATTTTCCAGAAAGCTTAAAAATAAAACTTCTTCATTGTATTTTAGCTCATCAAGGTGAGTATGAATTTGGTTCTCCAAAAAGGCCTAAAACTTTGGAAGCCGCAGCTCTTCATCTTGCAGATTCTTTGGATGCTAAATTAAAAGCTTTTGAAGAGTTTATTGAAAAAGAAATGGAAGAAGGGGAAGTTTGGACTAAAATGCATCCAGCTTATATGGTTCCAATTTATTTTGATAAGGAGTAGATTTAAGTAAAAAGTAATATGAAGTATTTAAAAAATTCTTTTGTGTTTCTTATTTCCTTTATTTTTACAGTTTTTGTTGTATATAAGTTTATACTTATACAATTTTATTTGCCTTCTTTGAATATAAAACCTAAATATAATTTTATTTTCTTTAAAGTTAGTGGCACTATAAAAGATAAAATAAAAAACTACAACTTAAGTTTTTATGCAAAGGTTTTAAAACTTAATAAGGAAAATAAAATTATTTTGGAAAATTTTACTTGCTTTGCTAATAATACCTTTAAGATATCTTCAAAAAAAGCTATTATTTTAAATGGAAGCTTTATAAATATGAAAAAAATAAAAACTCAGATAAATATAAAAAGGTAGAGCCCAAAGCTCTACCTGACTCCGTGATAAGCTGCAACCGCAGCTGCAATGGCAAGTGCGATGCTTTCAGGATCTTTTTTTGGTTTAAACTTAAAATCTTTCAATTTTTTATCTACAAAAGAAGTATCAAAATTAGCCGTAATAAAATCTGGATCTTCTAAAATAGCTTTGAAAAAAGGTATAGTTGTGGGAACTCCCCGAATTACAAATTCGTCTAAAGCTCTTAAACTTCTATTTATAGTTTCATCCCAAGTTCTACCCCAAACTATAAGCTTAGAAATCAAAGAATCATAATAGGGAGGGATTTTATAACCTTTATATACAATTCCATCAATTCTTACCCCAGGTCCTCCGGGAGAGTAATAAGCTGTAACTATACCCGGCTTAGGAATAAAGTTATGGGCCGGATCTTCACAGGTTATTCTAAACTGGAAAGAATATCCTCTTAACTCAACATCTTTTTGTGAAAAAGATAAGGTTCTTCCAGCTGCAATTCTAATCATTTCTTTAACTATATCTATACCAGTTACTTGTTCTGTTATAGTATGTTCTACTTGAAGACGAGGATTTACTTCCATAAAATAAAAATTTCCATATTTATCCATTAAGAATTCCCAAGTACCTACATTGTCATATTCAATTTCTTTTGCAACTTTAACGCATAATTTTCCAAGTTTTTCTCTTTGCCTTTTTGTTAAAACTGGACATGGTGCAATTTCAAGAATCTTTTGATGGCGTCTTTGTAAAGAACAATCTCTTTCTCCAAGATGAACAACATTTCCATGTTTATCGGCTACAATTTGAATTTCTATATGTTTAGGATTTTCAATATATTTTTCTATAAATACTTCTGGACTTCCAAAGGCAAGTTCAGCTTCTTCTCGAGCCATTTTGTAATATTTTCTTACTTCCTCTTCTGTTCTTGCTATTCTTAATCCTCTTCCTCCTCCACCACAAGCAGCTTTTATCATGACAGGAAAACCAATTTTTTTTGCTATTTTTACAGCATCTTCCTCATTTTCTACAGGACCATCACTACCTTCTGCAACTGGTACTCCAAGTTCTTTCATCAATTTTCTTGCTTGAATTTTATTTCCAAAAAGCTCTAAAAATTTAGGAGAAGGGCCAATAAAAGTTATTCCATGCTTTTGACAGTATCTTGCAAATTCAGAATTTTCCGATAAAAATCCATATCCTGGATGAATAGCATCTGCTCCTACTCTTTTTGCAAGTTCAACAATTTGATAATAATTAAGATATGCCTTAACTGGATCTCCATGAATTAGATATGCTTCGTCAGCTTTCTTTACATGAAGAGCTTGAGCATCTGCTTCAGAATATATAGCTACAGTTCTTATTCCAAGTTCTTTGCAAGCTCTTATAATACGCGTAGCACATTCACTTCTATTTGCTACTAAAACTTTTTTAAAGGGTGCTTTTTTAAGCATTGATTAATATAACCTCCTTATAAAGTGTAAAAAAGTAAATGAAAACTTAAGTTTTAATAGTATTCTATCAAATCTTTTTAGAATAATTTTATTTGAAAATTTATAGAAGAAGATTTGCATTTAAAAATTTTATTTATAAGGCGTTGGTCTGAATTATTTAATTTAGCAAAAATGATAGGGAAATTTAAGAGGAATTAAATTGGAAAGTTAAGGGGGAAAAATCCCCCTTTAAAACTTATAGCATTCCAACAGAAGTTATAAATAGAACAATTAAGTAACAAATAAATACAGCTATCATAACCTTTAATAAAGTTGTATCTTTAACTTCACTCATTTTATTCCTCCAAAATTTTCTTTGAGTGACTTATTAAGTATCCTGCTATGCCTTTTAAAGTAAGCATGATTCCTAAAGCTAAACATAATTTAAAAAAATAAGATTTTCCCAAAGATTTTAAAAGGAAAGCCAATATAAAAAAAAGGGCCCCTAGAATAAGGAGCCCTATATAAAACTTTTTATTCATTTTTCCCCTCAAGTTTTGAATAAGCTAATTTATATGTAACGTAGCATACAAAAATAAACCAAAGAATTGCTATTATTAACCACATTTTCTTTTAACCTCCATTAATAAGCTTCAGCATCAGGTTCTGCTTTAAGTTCTTTTTCAAGTTCTTCAACAGAAATCTTATAAAGGAACATTTTGTATACCCAAGTTTGGTAAGCAATAACAATCGGTACAAAGATTAAAGCTGCTAGAAGCATAACTGTTAAAGTTAACGTGCTTGCAGAGCCATTGTATACGGTAATACTATGCTCTATTCCTATTGAAGAAGGTACTAAAAGGGGATATGCTCCAAAAGCCCCTGCAAGTGTTCCTAATGCTGCAATTAAAGCGGTATCAGCAAAAGCACATTTTCCATTTCTAGTAGAAATATGTCTATAAAAGAGTAAGGTGCAGATAATAGCTAAAACAATAAGTATGGTTTGAATAGTTGGAAATCTAAATAGTGCATGCACAATGGTATTTCCATGAATATAAGGTTTTAAAGATTCAAGTAAGTTATTTGGTAAAGCTAAATAAGAGAGTTTTGAAGGATCGCCAATTTTGAAGCTAATTCCATATCCTACAATTGCACAAAGTATGAAAAGAACTATAAAAGGTAAAATAAGTTTTTTTGCTATATTTATTGCTCTATCTACAAGCTTTCCCTCTACTTTCCATACAAGCCAAGAAACTCCATGTAAGATGAAAAAGATAAATCCGGCAATTCCAATTAAAAGCCCGTAAAATCCATGTTGAGTAAATGGATTAATAAGATTTAAAAAGTTAATAGGAAACTTTTCTGTATAAACAAATCCACTTAAATAATCTCCATAAATTGCACTATTTATAATTGGCAATCCTCCAAGAACATTACCAATAGCTACACCTATTAAAAGTGCTGGAAGAGCGCTTCCTATAAATAAGGCTTTATCCCAAAAGTTTCTCCATCCTGGACTAGGTTCTTTACTTCTAAATTCAAAGGCGCAGGCTCTAAAAATTAAACAAACTAAAACTATAAATAAAGCTATATATAATCCACTAAAGAGAGCAGCGTAAGCTTCTGGGAAGGCTGCAAATACAGCAGCTCCGGCTGTAATTAGCCAAACTTCGTTTCCATCCCAAACGGGTCCAACAGAGTTTAATAAAACTCTTTTTTCAATGTCATTTTTAGGAATAAAACCATATAAGATACCAACCCCAAAATCAAATCCATCTGTAATTAAATATGCAATAAGTAAAACACCTATAAGAATAAACCATATGGTCTGAAGATCAAAATTCATTTTCTCTACCTCCTAATTAATAACTCTCTTTTTCATCAGCTTGAGGTACTTTAGATGCATATTTTGCAAGTAGATAAAAATCTGCAATTGCAAGTCCAGTAAAGATTACTAGGAAAACTATATAACTTATTAAAACTTCAACAGAAGTAAGTTTAGATACAGCTTCTGCAGTTTTTAAAGCTACACTATTTGGATCTTGCCAGTTAGCTGGATATACTATCCAAGGTTGTCTTCCTACTTCTGCAAACGCCCATCCAAACCAAGAAGCTATATACGGAAGTGGGATAGAGATAATTGCTAATTTTAAAAACCAGTGGCAGTTTTCTAAGTCCTTATACTTAAGTAGTGCAAGTAAGAATAAAAGTACAAAGAATGAACCTAAAAATACCATTATATGGAAAGACCAATAAGTAAGATTTACAGGGGGAATATAGTTTCCAGGTCCCCAAATTTTTTCAAATTTCTTTTGTAAATCTTTTAATCCTTCAACTTTTGCATTTGGATCCGTATATAACATAAGACTTAAAAGTCCTGGAATAGTTGGAATTTCAAATACATTTTTTTGAGCTTTTTCATCAGCCCAAGCTGCTAAAGAAATAGTAGGTCCTTTTTGAGTTTCCCAAAGAGCTTCTGCGGCAGCAATTTTTGTAGGTTGAACTTTAGCTATTTCTACAGTATGCATGTGTCCTATGATAAGTTCTCCCAGAGAAGAAATGAGACCAAAAATAATTGCAATGTAAGCAGATTTTTTAAACATTTCAACTGCATTTTTCTTAAGTAGATGGTAAGCACTTACACCTAATACAAAAATTGCAGATAGAATAAATCCGGCTGTAATGGTATGCATAAATTTTGTATCTGCTACTGGATTTAAGATAATATCAAAGAAATTTGTTAAAACTGCTTTTTTTCCAGCAGGTCCTACTGCAAGTTTTGCTCCAACTGGATGTTGCATCCAACCATTAGCTACTAAAATCCAGAATGCAGAAATATTACTACCAATTGCAACAAGCCATGCCGAGAGTGTATGAATTTTTTTAGGAACTCTATCCCATCCAAAAAGTAAAACCCCCATAAAGATAGATTCTAAGAAGAAAGCCATGAGTCCTTCAAAGGCTAAGGGTGCTCCAAAAATATCTCCTACGAATCTGGAGTATACGGACCAGTTCATACCAAATTCAAATTCATGAACAATACCTGTTGCAACTCCAAGTGCAAAGTTTATAGCAAAAAGTTTAGTCCAAAACTTAGCCATACGTTTATAAATTTCTTTTCCAGTTTTGTAATAAAGCGTAACCATAATAGCTACTAAAACGGACATACCTAATGTCATTGGAACAAAAATAAAATGGAAAAAGGCAGTCATTGCAAATTGAAGTCTTGAAAGAGTTACGACCAAATCCATCTTTATCCTCCTTGAAAGTAATATTCGTTTAAAATTAATTTTTAATTTTTAAATTATTTTAATAAATCTTTGTTTGAATTTTAAGAGGAAAAAGTTAATAAATTTTTTATATTTGTTAATTTTGTAATCACAATATAAGAATTAAATAATTTGTATATAGCGTATTGTTACTATTTAAATAAAAATCAAATAAAATTAAATTTTTTTTGATAAAATTAAATTTAAATCAAAATATAGAAAAATAAAGAGGGTAATTAATTATGAATAAAGTTTTTGAAAGTCACGAATGCCCTAATATGGAGCATTGTAATTTTACTTTTTTAGTTAAACATGAAGAATTGAAAAGAATGTTGTATTTTGTTTTTTGTAAGGCTAATTATGAAAAGTGTACTCGTTACCAACGGAAACTAAAAGAGGGTAAAGTTCCAGAAGATTTATGGCCTCTTGAAATGGTATCCACTTCGGAAGTTTTAAAAAATTTAGACATAGATATTAAAAAAGAAATAGAACAGTGTCATAATCTTTATAAAGAATTTCGTGAATCTTGTGAGTTTAAAAAAGCTTTAATGGACGTTTTTTCATCTTTAAAGAAAAAGTTAACAAATTATTATGTTAATTTTATTTTCTTTTTTAGAAAATATTATAATGAGATTTTTCTTAATAATAATTCCTTGGAATTTTTTATAGAAATAGCTTATGAATATGTGAAAAAGGGAGTGGATGACTCCCTTTTTGATTCATCTTTTTTCCTTTTTGTTGCAAAATTAGAAGAGGAATTTTTAAATTTTTTAAAATATGTCTTAAAAACAGAGGAATATACAAAACCTTTAATGAGTTTTCAAAAAATAAATACTTTAGCTTTAATGTTTATAAAAAAAAATATAAAACTCATTGAAGAGCTTAAACTTCTTTATGAGTCTAGAAAAACTTTACTAGAAATTAAAGATGAACTTTATATAGATCCTCTTACTAAAGTCTATAATCGAAAGTTCTTAAATACATTTTTAAATAATATTTTAGATGGTTATAATTTTATGCTTATTTTGGACATAGATTACTTTAAAAAGATAAATGATACTTACGGTCATGATGTTGGAGATATGGCTTTAAAAGAGCTTTGTAAAATTTTGAAAAAAGAGCTTCGTCAAAATGACATAATTATAAGATATGGAGGAGAAGAATTTTTAATATTTTTACAAATTCCAGAAGATGATATAAATATTGCAAAAAAAGTGGCAGAAAGATTAAGAAAGGCTATAGAGAAACATTCTTTTAAAGCTAAAAATAAAGAAATTAAATTCACTGTATCTATGGGATTAACAAAAATAAATACTTCTCTTTCTTTTGAAGATATATTTAAACAGGCTGACGAGGCTTTATATAAAGCTAAAAAAGCTGGTAGAAATCGGGTTATTGCATTTGAGGAAATTAAAAAGGAAGAAAACACTATTAAAGCTTAAGTTTTTTATAACTTTTTTCAATTTCATAATAATTTTTTAATCTTTTAAAAAGTTTATCATCAAATTTTTGTAAAGTTCCAAAAGCACCTATAGACATTGCACATATAGTATCGGGATCACCTTTAAAATTTGAGGATATTTTTAAACATTCAAAAATATCTTTTGCCTTCATTATAGAGTAAAATACACATTTTATCGTATCTACAATATAAGGAGAAGATTTTATTTTATTCTGGGAAACTTTATAAAAAGATTTGGAAAAAATATCTTTATATTCTATAAAATAATCTTTGTAAGGTTTTTTATAGATTTTACATAAAAATAAAATTTTATTTTTTAGTGTATTTAAAGCCTTAATCTTATCTTTGTATATTATTAAAGAATGTATAAATTCTACATATAAATCACATCCAAAATATACTTTTGGATGAGAATGAGTCAGCGAGCTTTGCAAATGATTTATTTTAGATCTATATTTTAAAGAGCTTTTAAAAAATAAAAAAGATATAGGTAGGCTTCGCATAACTGAACCATTTCCGCAATTAAACTCTTTATCTAAACCCTTTTTTCTTAAAAAAGCTTTATAAGTGGTTTTACCGTACTTGTAAGGAATTTTAAAAGGGGTATATGTTCCTTTTTTAAAATATTTTTCAAAATTTCTCTTTAATTTTTTTAAAAATAAAAATTTATTATTTCTTGTATTTTGATAAGTATCCAAAAGAAGTAAAGTTAATGAAGTATCATCTGTCCATAGAGATGGATTTAACGGATTTTCTCCATAGGCATCTCCAAAAGCAAAGGCTTTGAGAGAATTTATAAGGATCTTTTTTAACATTATTCTTTCAAAAATTGTTAAATTAACAAATTTTTTCTTTTATAATAAAAGGAGGGGGCTTTTTGCCCCCCCTATATTTTATTCTACTTTTACTTCTACTTCTTCACTATGCCAAAGTCCATGAAGATTACAATATGCTAAAGCAGAAAGTTTAGCATCTTTTTCTAGTTTCACTGTAAATGTAACAATCGGCAAAGCATTATTTGCATCAAAATCAGCTTTAGCTACTTCTACTTCATCAGCCCAAAGAGATACCCATTTTATATAATGTTCAGTTGTTTGTGGATGAGGAACTTCCTTTCCTACGATAACTTTCACTTCAAATGGTTCTCCTTTTTTAACTGTGGAAGGTGCTTCTATAACAGGTGTATGTTTCTTTTTGGTTTCTTCATTTGGAAAATGAACTTTCATAGTATTCCTCCTTAAATAATATTAACTTGTATTTGGTTACTATATAATATATTAATAAAATAATTAAAAGTCAAGAAAACTTTGTTCAATAATTTAATGGTTATTTAATTTCTTAAATATACTTTTATATTCTTCTAAAGATATTTCTTCGGCACGTTTATCCAAATAATCTTTGGGAAACTCAGGACATACATTTTTTATTTTTTTTCTTCTTTGAGAAAAAGCTTTTGTTAAAAATTTTTTATAATTTTCTAAGCTTTTAAAAAAGAAGTTTAAATTTTTATCTAAAGGTTTGGGTATAAATTTAAAAACCGTGCTATAAACCTTAGGAGGTGGTAAAAAAGCTTTTGGAGAAATATCAAAACCTTTTTTTATATTAAAAAAAGTTTGAAAAAGTATAGATAAAAAACCATACTTTTTTTTATCTTTGGGAGTTGCAACTATTCTTTCAAAAACTTCTTTTTGAGTCATAACCGTAAGATCTTTAAGGAGAGGGAAATAGTTTAAAAGGTTTATCAAAATTATATTACCTACATTATAAGGTAAATTTGATAAAACTTTTATTTTTTTAAAGTCCTTATTAAAAAACTTTCTTGCTGCATCTAAAATATCTTTAAGATTTAAATATCTTGCATCTTCGTTCAAAATGAGAAAATCCGTAAAGTTTTCTTTTAAATAAGGAATAAGCTCTTTATCTTTTTCAACTAAAACTACATAAGGCGTAAAGTTTTTTAAATATTTTGTTAGGGCACCTTTTCCAGGTCCTATTTCCAAAACTAAATCTTCTTTTTCTATATCTGCAAAATCTATTATTTTTCTTACTATATTTTCATCCCTTAAAAAATGTTGTCCTAAATATTTTTTAGCTTTCATTTAAAATCTCTTTTAAAGCTTTTATAAATATTTCATTTTCTTCCATAGTTCCAATTGTTACTCTTAAATAATTTTCAAGTCCATAGGAAGTCATATCTCTAACTATGACTCCTTTTCTTAGAAGTTTTTGAAAAGCATCCTTTGCTTTCATAGGAACTTTAAATAAAATAAAGTTTGTATAGGTAGGAACATATTTTAATCCTAAATTTTCAAATTCATTATATAAATATCTTTTTCCTTCTTCATTTACAGCTATGGAAAGATTTAGGTGTTCTATATCGTCTATAGCTGCTAAAGCTGCGACTTGAGCAGTTCTTGGAACATTAAAAGGTTGTCTAATTCTGTTTAAATCTGAAATTATTTCTTTTTTTGCAAAACCATAACCTATTCTTAAACCTGCAAGTCCATATATTTTAGAAAAAGTTCTTGTAACAAGTATATTTTTTTTATGAATGTATTCAATTCCATTTTCTATATCAAAGTTTGCTCCTACAGCATATTCATAGTAAGCTTCATCTAAAACAAGTAAAACATCTTCTGGAAAATCTTTTAAAAACTCTTCAAACTCGTCTTTTGAAAATGCAGTTCCGGTTGGATTATTTGGATTTGCAAGAAAAACAACTTTTGTATTTTGATCTATAGCTTTTAAATGTCCTTCTAAATCTATAGAAAAATCTTTTTTTATAGGTACTATCTTTGCTTCGGCTCCAGAAAGTTTTGTAACAATAGGATATATCGCAAAGCTTAGCTCACTAAATACGGCATTATAAGGGGGTCTTAAGTAAGCTCTTGCAACTAAATCTAAAATTTCATTTGAGCCAAGTCCAAATATAATTTCATCTTCATTTACATTAAATTTTTGAGAGAGTTTTTTTCTAAGGTAAAAACATTTTCCATCTGGGTATCTATGGATATTATAAATATCATCTAAAATAGCTTTTATAGCTTTTGGGGAAGGTCCAAGGGGATTTTCGTTAGAAGCAAGTTTAATTACTCTTTTTAACCCAAGCTCTCTTGCAACTTCTTCAATAGGTTTTCCAGGATCATAAGGTTTAATTTGCTTAATATTCTCAGGTAAACTAAACATCTTTCCTCCGTAGTTTATGGAATAAGTTTTAAAAGTTCTGAAGCTTCTTGCTCAGATTTTTGAAGAGCTTGAATAACTGTGTTTTTATCTAGATTTAATTTTTCTACAAGTTTATTTATATAAGATATTCCATAATCTTCAAACTCTTTAATAATGGATAAAAGTTTTCCTAGCATGCTATTTTCATCTCTTAAGCCCGAAATAACATATTCGCTTACCATAGCTTGTCTTAAAGTATTTATAAGCTCATCTTTTGGAAGCTCTTCGGCAAGAACGGAAAAAAGCCCTACCAAGTAAGCTTCATCGCTATGCTCCGGACTTAAATATAAACAAAAATTTTTCATTAAAAAAGCTCTTTTTATAGCCTTTTCTATTTTCTCTTTTGCATTTTCTGTACTTTCCAAAAGATGCGATGCAAGTAAAGTGAGAATGTAATTTCTTAAATTTTTATAACCAAGATAGGCTAAAGCGGCTTCTATAGATTTTATCTCTTTTCTTAGGGAAAAGAAAGCCGAATTTATATATTTTAAAAGTAAAAAAGCTAGGCCGGGATCCAAAGATATAAGCTTTGCAAGTTCTTTTGGTTCTTTTCCTTCAAAAAGGGCTTTGGAGACTTGCAAAAGAATTTCTTTCTTTAATTTTATTTTTGTATCACTATCTTCTTTTTTTATATTTCCACCGCCCGCTAAACTTTCAAATCCCATTACCATATTAATCCCTCAATTTTTTGGCATAGCTTTCTATTAGATTCAATAATATATTTGTATACTTTTCTATATTTTCTAAATCTTTTTGATTTAAACTTTGAATTTTGGGTTTATTATTTTTTATAAGAATATCCAAAGGAAAATTTGCCTTTTTTAAAATTTCTTCAAGCTCAGGATAAAATATGTATTTTTTTATTTTAGATATAAAACCAATTAAAAAAGCTTCTTCATTCTTTAAACTTTCTGCATATTTAAATCCTTCTCTTATAGCTTCTTTTAAAGGTTCTTTAATTTTCTCTTTGTATTTTATATATATAATAAGAGCAAGTACAATTGCGCTTAGAAGTTTATATCCAAGAATATACAAAATATTTTCTTTTTTATCTATTTTCCGACTAAAGTTATAGTAAGGGGAGTTTATAAATTCCATAAGAAAATTTGGCAGCTGAGGTTGTTTTAGAAGTTCCTCAGCTACCAGATTTGGATCTTCCAAATTGTTTAATTTTTTACATAAATTAAATAAACTTTCTAAAAGCTTATTTTCATTTGTCATTTTCTTTTTCCTTAATTATCTTTCTTATCATCCCCGGTAAGTTTTTTTCTTAAAAAGTTTTTTAATTTTTCTTTTATTTCTTCTTCATCTTTTGGGGGTTCTACTTTTTGAGTTGGCGTTTCTAAATTTGGGAAAATATTTGAAATATCTTGTATATCTTCCGAAGCTTGAGGTACGCCTGGCATTCCTTGGGGTATTGGCATTCCCGGCATGCCTGGCATTACTGGAGCAGCTGGAGTTACTCCCGGGAGTCCGGAACCGGCTTGAGGTCCTTGAGCTGGCATAGCCATAGGAGAAAATCCTTTAGCCACTAGATCTTGAGCAATTTTATCTCCATAATTTACCGGATTTCCTTGATTGTCTATAAATATATGTTGAGTAAATCCTACACTTGTTACTTGATTTTGACGGGAAACTTTATAATCAAATCTAATCACATTTCCTTGAACGAAAGTAATAGTAGCTTCAACTTCAATAATATCATCTAAAAATACTGGTTGAAAATGACGAGTGGCAAACTCAATAACTGGCATTAAAACGTGCTCGTTTTGAACCATATTTCTAAGTTCATATCCAAGAGCTCTTAAAAGTTCAATTCTTACTTTCTCATATATGGCAAGATAAGAGCTATCATCTAAAACTCCAAAGGCATTTACTTCGCTTGGAGTTACTCTATATGGCATAGAAGCTGCAACAAGTTGAGGGCCTTGAGGTAAATTTTGGGCATTAGTTTGTATTTCCTCATTTTCAGAAACATTTTGATTTTCCATTTCATTTTCAAAGTTCTTTTTTTCTTCAGACATAATTTCCTCCATGTTTAAGATTTCTAATCATTATACCTCAATTTTAACTTTGTTCGTATTTCTTTACTAATTTTTGAATTTCTTCAGGTAAGTTTTCTATATCTACACCCCATCTTTTTAGTTCTTCTTCGGTGTGTGGATATGGACAAACTGGATGTTCTCCAGGTATATAACCATGAACTGGACATACGCTAAATACCGTAGTAAAAGTAAAGTAAGGTATTTTTGTCTGTCCAAGAATTTTTAAAAGTTCTAACAGAGTTTCTTTATCGGGTTTTTCACCTAAATAAAAGTGAACAACAGTTCCACCGGTATGTCTATTTTGAAGTTCATTTTGATGATTAGCTAAAAATACTAAATCATTTTGAGACCAGACTGGTGGATGGCAAGAATTTGTAAAGTAAGGAACTTCTTCAGTTCCAGAAGTTATTAAATCTGGGATTCTCTTTTTAGAAAGTCTGGCAAGTCTATAGGAAGCACCTTCTGAAGGAGTTGCTTCTAAATTAAATAAACATCCGTATTTTTGTTGATATTCTTTAGTCTTTTCTCTCATAAAATCTAAAACTTCTTGAGAAAATTTATGAGCTTCTTCATCTAAAAGACCATCTTCGTATCCTAAATTTTTCATAGCTTCGTGAAGCCCTACATATCCAATTGTTAAAAAGTGAGTTTTGAACTTAGTAACTAAATATCTTTTTGTATATGGGTAAAGTCCTCTTTCAAAATTTTCTAAAATCACTTCTCTTTTTCGGAGTAACCCATCTTTTGCTTTATCCATCCAATCTTCTAAAATTTCTAAGAATTTTTTCTTTCTTTCTTCCATGGATTTTGCTTGTTTTTTAGCAAGATAGCCAATTTCTGGAAGATTAAGGGTAACTACTCCTATAGAGTTACCACACCACATAATATTTCCATTTCTTTCCACAAGCATAGTATGATATGGTGGAACTTCAAGACAATAAACTTTTCCTTTATAATGAACTTTTCTTTTCTTTAAAGTAGAGTAGTAAAGTCTTTTTGAGATTTTTATATGAACTTCATAACACAATTCTTTAGTTTTAATTTGTCTACCTTCCATAAGTCTTTTCTCATCTCTTCTATCTCTTTTTAAAACTCTTCCAGAGAAACCAATTTTAGAAATGAGCTCTAAAACATCGTAAGCTAGCTTCTTATTTGAAGTGTAGTAAACAAGTTTATTTATTCTTCCATCTTTCTCTTTTTTATATCCATCTGAAGAAATTAAACCTTCAAAAAGTTCTTTTAAAAGCTCCGCATCAAGGTTTAAAATTTCTCTCGGAATTCTTTTTGTATCAAAACTATCACCAACTTTTCCTTTTAGATATTTATAAAGTTGAATAGAATAGAAGACATATTTTCCATTTTCCTCATTAAAGTTTATACCTAAATCTTCAAGAACTTTTTTATAAGATTTTCTTTTCCTTTCATTATTTCCATGCGTAAGTACTATTTCATATCCTCCATGCTTTTTAATCCTTATAGATCCATCTCCTATATAAATTCCTAAAAATCTTAAAAATGGCTTTATAGGGAACTTAATTTTTTCATAAGTTTTTGTAATAGTTCTCTTCCCTTTATAAACAGGACTATCTACATTTTGAGTATAGGAAATATTTTGTTCATCAATTTCTATAAATTCTTTCTTCTCTCCTTTAAAATAAGCACTTTTTGGAACTGTATATTTAGAATGAGAAAAATCTTCTTGTGCCTCTAAAAAGAAACTTTCATGTTCTCCATTAGTTTTAACTTTTTCCACATACATTCTATGATTGGGAGTAACAAGTGGAGATTCAAAGGATTTTTCATTATAAAATTGAATTAGTTCTCCTTCATAATCATAAACAAATTTTTCTGTAGCTTTAACATACTCCATTTCATGAGTTTCAGGATTTAATGTTGCAATTAAATCATTTTCAATATCTACATCTTTAAAATATTTCCATCCTTTGTCTGTTAAAACCCTTGTTTCTTCATCATAACAACCTACATACTCTCCATTTCCAAAGAGCCCACCAGTATGTTTTTGTAATTCATTTAAATTTAATTGCAACCTACAGCACATTGACCTAACGTCACTTGGACGTATTTTTTCTAAGCCACTTTCTCCATTTATACAATTTTGGAAATAGGTAGCCCCATATTTTGCATTTGCTTCCAATATAACGTCAAGTAAATCCTTTGGAAGATTAAAGAAGTCCTCAGTTAGATTTACAGTTAAAACTGGGAAGGTAAAAACTCTTCCATTTGCATCTCCTTCAAGATAAACTTCAAAGAAGGTTTTATTAAATAAATTAATAAAATCTTGTAGGTCTTGGTAAGTATAATAAGTTTTTTCTTCATCATTATCTACTTTGAAAATATCGGGTCTATATTCTACGGGCTTGTTTGCAACAGTTGCAGGCATATCTTTTAAATCTTCGGGAACAGTTAGTGCTAAAGTAAAATTAGTGAAGGGAGAATTTCCAGATATAAATGTTTTTCCATCTTTTCTAAAAATAACTACACCTGTATCTGTAGTTGGACACCAGACTTTTCCTTTATAAGTTATTTTGGTTTTGTTTTTAACGACATCCCAAGTTACTTTTTTATTTTCGCAATTATAGGTTGGTATGTAAATTGTTTTTTTGTTTATAAGTTTTTCGGATTCTAAAAGATTTGGTTTTTTGTCTTCTTTGTAAAGGACCTTATGATTTGGAGTTACTATTTGGATAAAATTATCTCCTTCATAAACATGCATTTCTCCGTTGTAATCATAGACATTAACTTTCTTTACCTTTTCAATTTTCAATTCTAAATTATTTTTATAATCCACAGTGTATATTTCATCTCCTTCATTTAATTCATTATACTTTTTCCATCCTTTAGGAGTTAAAACTTGTGTATCTTCTGTAACACACTGTCCACCCCATCTAGTTGGAAAATTAAGATTGAATAAAAGTTCTTGAATAGATTGTCTTAAATCTCTTTCAGTAAGTTTCCATGCAATTTTTTTTGCAGTTTCTTTATCAAGACCTTCTTCTACTAATTTATCTACAAGATCGATATAATCTTTCAAAATATAAGGAGCTAAATATACATCTACGTCACTAAAAGCTTGAGCTCCCATCCATTCGTTACTCATCACACCTAAAAAATTAACTATATGAGAAATAGCACTTCTTAAGTGTTTTGCGGGTTTACTTGCAGTTTTCCCAGGAACTCCATTAAATCCTTCATCTAAAAGTTGCTTTAAGGACCAACCTGCACAATAAGGTGCTATTCCTCCAGATAAGTCATGAATATGAACTTGACCTTTTCTATGCATTTCAGCAATTGGCATATCTTTATATACTTCATTTAAAACATACTCTGCAATTACCCAACCACTAGCATGAAGCATTAAGTTTGGGAAAGAGTAGTCTGTATTACTATTTTCGTGAACTCTCCAATCCGCACGACTAATATAGCCTTCAATAATTTCTTTAACCTTTTTTCTGATAATATCTCTTTCGTTTTGAGCCATGATTACCTCTTTTTTTTGAAAATTTTAATAATTCAAAGATAATTTTATTTAAAAATTTAGGTAAATGAAAAATATGGAAAAAATCTTTACGTAGGAATTATATATAAATCCTCTTTTTTTGAAAATAGAATAAAATATTAGGATAAGGTAATTTTTTATTTATTGATTACCAATATTTTAAGTAAATTAATTTTTAACTTTTTTGAAATCTAAAGATATAGTTTTAATTTATAATTTAGAAAAAATTTTAAACTTGGAGAAGAAAATGAAAGGTGTGCTTTTAGTGATATCAGGTCCTTCTGGAGTTGGAAAGACAACTTTAGTAAAAAAATTTTTGGAAGAATTTAAAGATGAAGTTGTTTTTTCTATTTCTTGCACTACAAGAAAACCTAGACCAGGTGAGGTTCACGGAAAGGATTACTTTTTTGTTTCAAAAGAGGAATTTGAAAAAATGATTAAAAAAGACGAACTTCTTGAATGGGCTATTGTTCATGGAAATTATTATGGAACCCCCAAAAGCTTTATTTATGAAAATTTACTAAAGGGGAAAAGTATTTTGTTAGATATAGATCCCCATGGAGCTTTTCAAATAAAAGAAAAAATGAAAGATGCAGTTTTAATTTTTATTCTTCCACCTTCTTGGGAAGAATTAAGAAAAAGACTTTTAAAAAGAAAAAGTGAAAGTGAGGAAGAAATAAAAAAACGTTTAGCTCAAGCCCGAGAAGAGATTATGGTAAGTAAAGAATATGATTATCTTATTGTTAACGATGAAGTTAATAAAGCATATAACCAATTAAAAAGTATATATATTGCCGAAAAAAGAAAAACAAATAGAGTTTTAGCAAATATAGAAAAAGAAATAAAAGATTCTTACCTCATATCGCTTATAAAAGGGGAAGGAAAATGAAATATTTATTTGGGCCTATAAAAAGCAGACGTCTTGGAATGTCTTTAGGAGTAGATGTAGTTCCTTATAAGACTTGCACTTTTGATTGTATATATTGTGAAGTTGGAAAAACAACAAATAAGATATGTGAAAGAAAAAGTTTTTTTGATGTAAAAGAAATTTTAAAGGAGTTAGATGAATTTTTAAAAGATTATAATGGAAAAATAGATTATATTACTTTGGCAGGATCTGGAGAACCTCTTTTAAATAAAGATATTGGAATAATAATAAATTATATAAAGGAAAAATATCCTTACAATGTAGCTCTAATCACAAACTCAGCTTTACTTTATCGAGATGATGTTATAAAGGATATAGAAAACTTAGACGTAGTTCTACCGTCTTTAGATACCTTGGTAAATACAACTTACTTAAAATTAAATCGTCCCGTAAAAAATATTACTTTAGAAAAAATTTTGGAAGGTTTATATAACTTAAAAAATATAAGTGTAAAAATTTTTCTAGAAACTTTATTTGTAAAGGGATATAATGACAGAGAGGAAGAAATTTTAAAATTTAAAGAATTTATTCCAAAATATAAACCCGATGAGTGGCAACTTAATACCGTTGTTAGAATTCCCGCTTATGATTTTGCAAAACCAGTATCATATTATTTTTTAAAGTTTGTAAAAGATTTTGTTGGGTATGAAAACACAAATATTTACTATTACCCAAAAGAAGAATATATAAAGGTAAATATGGATATTGAAAAATACATTTTAAATACTGTAAAGAGAAGACCTTTGGATTTAAAAGAAATTTTAAGTTTATTTGACGAAAAACAAGTTTATCTTGCTATAAATAAACTTCGCTCTCAAGGGAAAATAGAGGTGACGGGGAATCTTCAAATTGTTAGGAAAGAGCTTTAAATTATTTTTGTTTTTTTTTCTTTTTTTAAACTTATCTTATGCAAAACTACCTTTTAAAATTGTAGGTGAAATTCCTAAAAATATACTTAATCAAATAGAAAAAACTTATACTAACGAAACTCCTTTAGAAATTTCTAAGATAATTTCAAATATTCCTACATTTAAAGCTGTTTATATTAAAAATAAAAACACAATTTATGTTCTTAGGGATTATTATATTCAAGATATAAAAATAAAAAAATGTCCTTCGAATTTTGATAAAAATCTTCTTTATTCTCTTTTAATTCTTCAAAAATATACGGAATACAATAATCAAAAAAAGCAATTTTTAAAAATATATATAAAAGAAATTTTTAAAGTTTTTGGTTACAAAGTAAAGAAAATAGATATAGAAGAAAAATATGAGGGAAAAGCTGTAAAGTTATATCTATATATAGATGCAGATAAATTTAAAAGTATTTCATCAAAAAAAATTAGTGTTAAGGAAAAGATAAAAAATTTTTTGAATTTTATTAAAAATATAGTTAAGGAGAAACCAAAACTTAAAAATAAAAAAATATGTAAAGATAAAAATAGAAAAGTAGGAATAATAGTTTTCTATGGATTAGATAGAAGTAATATAGATGCTTTTGAAAACGCAATTCTTTTAAAACCCGGTGAAAAATTTTCTCAAGAAAAACTTTCAAAAACTATAAATTTACTTTATTCTTCGGGTTATTTCTTTAGTATAAAGGTTAAAAAAGTTTATACAAATAATAAGATCCACCTTATTTTTGATGTCCGGGATGCTCCAAAATATAAAATAAAAAGTTATATTGGATATAACTTTTTATATGGACTTGCCTTTGATTTAAATTTAATAGGTATTTCACCTTTTAAAAAGGGTATCATATATAGTTTAGGAATAAAATATCAAAAAAATAGATTATTTGATATAACTTTAAAAGGTGAAAAAAACTTTATGTCTTTATCTACAGAATTTAAAAAGGAAAAACTTTCTGATTTAAGTACTAGATCTATTTCTTTATATGCTCAAAAGAAATTTTTCTTTTTATATGGAAAAGTAGTTCCAGAAATAGGTTTAACTTATAAGGATATAAAGGAAGAAAAATTTTCCCGAGTTTTGATGTATTTAAAACTCTATGCAGAAAGAAAAAATTTAGATAGCTTAATTTTTCCAACAAAGGGATATTTGATTTCTTTAGATACGAAATATATGTTTTCTTTTAATCTTTACTACAATATTATAAAGTTAAACCCTAAACTTTTGCTTTTTTTACCTGTAAAGGAGGAGATACTAACTTATAAATTTTTAATAAATGCAGGATATTTAAAAAATCTAAAAGAAAATAAGGACGCAAGCGAATATTTTTACCTTGGTGGATTTAATAATTTAAGAGGTTTTGATTATAAGAGTATAGGACCGGCGAAATGGTATGTAAATCTTCAAGATGAGCTTCTTTATAGAATTAGAGATAAGATATTTATAGGTCCTTTTTTTGATTTTGCTCTTGTAAATATAAATAAAAAAAATAAAATTTATTCGAGTGCTGGTATAGAGAATGGTTTTATAACTCCTCTTGGAGATATTCTTTTTTATATTGCTTATAAAATTAAGGAAAATGATGTAATATTTGATAATATAAAAGATAGATTATCTTTTGGATTTATGGTTGGACTCACATTTTAAAAGGAGTGGAAAAATTGAAAAAAGTAGTGCTTTTATTTTCTTTGATTTTTTCGTTAGGATTTTCCAAAAACTTAAATTCTAAAAATCCGGAAAAAGTTTATATTTACTCGGATAAAGCGGAATTTGATTTAAAAAGTTATCATATGGTGTATAAAGGCAATGTTCTTATTATTTCTCCTGAATTTAATGCTACTTGTGAAAGGGCCGATGTATATTTAGATAAAGAATATAACCCTGTTTACATTTATGGATACAATGATGTTCTTATTGAAAATGGAAACATTTATATAAAAGCAAATTTCTTTTTTTATGATGTAAAAAATAAAAAAATAAAACTTAAGGGAAACGTGAAAATTACTATAAATGATATTAAAAACTTTAAAAAAAGGAAAAAAGAAAAATTAAATGCTAGAAGTTAAAAATTTATATAAATCTTTTGGAAAAAGACAAATTTTAAAAAATATAAATCTTTATTTAAAGAAAAATGAAATTGTAGGAATTCTTGGACCAAATGGTTCTGGAAAAACTACTTTATTTAAGTGCATTTTAGGACTTTTAAAAGTAGATAAGGGAAAAATAATTTTAGAAAATAAACTCTTAAATGATCTTCCGATATACAAAAGAGCTCAATTTGGTCTTTCTTATCTTCCTCAAGAGATTAGCGTTTTTCCAGATTTAACAGCTTATGAAAATATTTTTTGTGTACTTGAGTATTATTCTAAAAATCCACACGAAAAAACAGAAAAACTTTTAAAAGAATTTAATTTGGAAAAAGTAAAAGATGTTAAAGCTAAATATCTTTCTGGAGGACAAAAAAGAAGGCTTGAGATCGCAAGAGCTTTAAGTATATCTCCTAAATATATTTTACTTGATGAACCTTTTGCAGGAGTAGATCCTATATCTATTAACGATATAAAAGGTATTATAAAAAAATTAAAGGAAAAAGGCCTTGGAGTTTTAATTACGGATCATAATGTTTTAGAAATGCTTAACTTTACTGATAGAAATTATATACTATATGAAGGTGAAATTTTAGCTTCAGGAACTAGAGAAGATATTTTAAAAAATAAAAAAGTAAAGGAAATTTATTTGGGACATCTTGCAGATATTGCAAAAAAAATCTAATTATCTCTTGAAATATTTTTTTCTTTTCTTAAATTCCAAATTAAAATATTATTATAACTTTAGGAGGTTTCATTATGATTACTACTCAAAACCTAATTCAAATCCTAGAAGAACGTTCTAATATAGATAGAAAACTTTTAAGAAGAATTTTAATTTTACTTGAATTTGCTTTAAGAAAAAAAGATGGTTCTCCAACAGCTTTTGCAGAAAAATTTAATATAAAAACATTTGATGATTTATACAATTTCTTTAAAGAAACTAAAGAGCTTCTTAAAAAAGATCATGAAAGAGAAGCTTTTAATAACTTAACTGAACTTTGGAAATCTGTGGCATCTAGAACTCAATATTGGATTATGCAAACTTTCGGAGAAGAAAATGAAAGAGACGCTTTATTTGCAGCAAGCGTTTTTGTTATGAGAACTTTAGGTATAATTTTAGATAATCTAATTCCTTTAAAGAAAATAATAAAAACTTTAGATGAAGTTGCAAGTGTAGTTACAGAGTATGTAAACTTACAAAAGTTCGAGGCTGAGGATAGGGAGTAAATTTTGAATATAAAGGAAGCTAAAGAGCTTTTGGATTTAAGTTTAGAAGAGCTTTCTAATTTAGCTTTAGAAAAGAAAAAGAAAATATCAAAAGATTTTGTTTTTTTTACTCACAATTTTCATATAAATTACTCAAATGAATGCCTTGCCCTGTGTCCTATTTGTGCCTTCGGGAAACCTTTGGGGCAGGGCTATACTCTTTCTTTAGAGGATATAGAAAATAAACTTAGGGATTTAAAAGAAAAAAGGAAAAATATTTTAGAAATTCATATCGTAGGTTCCTTAAATCCAGAGCTTCCTTATAGATATTATATTTCTCTTTTAGAGCTTGCAAAAAAGTATTTTCCAGAAGCTACGTTAAAAGCTTTTACGGCAACAGAAATTGCTTATCTTGCAGGTCAAGAAAAAAAGAGTATAAAAGAAGTTTTAAGTGATTTTAAAGTGGCTGGTCTTGAAGTTTTACCTGGAGGCGGAGCTGAAATCCTAAAAGATGAGCTTAGAAAAATTCTTTGTCCGAAAAAAGTAGATACAAAAACTTATCTTGAGGTTCACAGAACTGCTCATAACCTTGGTATAAAAAGCAATATTACTATGCTTTTTGGTCATATAGAAACTTGGGAGGATATTTTAGAGCACTTAAGTATCGTTAATAATCTTTATAATGAAACTGGAGGTTTTTTAGTATTTATTCCTCTTTTGTTTCATCCTAAAAACACAAAGTTTGAAAAAAGGGTGAAAAAAGCTTTTCCTTCAAAAGTTTATAGAGTAATTGCTTTAAGTCGCTTGCTTTTAGATATTCCCCATATAAAAGCTTATTGGATAATGCTTACGCCAAAAATTGCTCAAACTTCTCTTTTATTTGGAGCAGATGACTTAGATGGATGTGTATATGAAGAAAAAATAACAAAATTTGCAAAAAGAAAATCTCCAGATTACTTGGATGAGGAAAATATAAAAAGACTTATTCTTGATGTAGGCTTTACTCCAGTTTTAAGAGATGGAAAGTTTAATATAAAAAAGATATATAAAGAAAGTTAAAAAAGTTAAAATGAAAATAAACCTATAGTAAATTACAAAAAAGCATAACTTTGAAAGTAAAAATTGAGTGTAAAATTAGATCATATTTGGAAACTAGTTTTGGAAAACACTTTTAAAAATTTTTAGAGTTTTTCTTTCCACAAATAGCAAAGTATATTAATTTTTCAAAGGAAATTAAAATAAGAGATAAAGCTTTAATTGAAATTTTTGAAGTTGAAATTGAAAAAGATAAATAAACTTTAATTTCTGAAGATAGATATACAGATTTTTTAGTGGAAGTTACTTTAAAGTCTCAAGAAAAAAGATATATGCTTATCCATGTTGAAATTCAAGGCTATAAACAAGAAATCTTTCCAGAAAGAATGTTTGATTACTATTGTCGTCTAAGACCAAAAGCTAAAAAGGACAGGTATTCTTATCAAAATTCATTAGATTTGCCTTCATAATAAAGGCTAATAGCTAACAAATATTTAAGCATGTTTAAACTTTTACTATAAGCTTTAGTTTTTCTTATAAGTCTTGTATTTTTGGGAACTAACTATAAGCTTTTAAGTTGTGATATACTATTGAATGTAGATAACTGGAATAAAAAATATTAATACAAAAGGATATAGGGTCTTAATTTTTATGGCTTTATGGAAATTTTATATCGCCGAGTACAAAGACGAGAAAAAATGGAAGAAACATGTAAAAAAACATATAAAGCAGTTTGTACTTTTGTCAGATGAGGATTTGCCTGTACCGAACAAAATTTTATATAGGGAAATCTTATATAGAGATATAAATTTAACTTTACTTTTTGGAGCAGAATTATACTTGATACTTTTTGAACCTTCAGATTATAGAAAAAAATTTGTGCTATTTAATAAAAATACAGGTTGGATGATGATTCTTTTGCCAAATGAAAATTTGAACTTAATCTTAACAGCGCTTTATTTAGAATACCAAGTAGATCCAAAAGATTATTTTCAGTATGAAAAGGGATATAAATACTTACAAAAGGAGTTTCCAAATGAAGATGAAAGATTGCAAAGAGAAGGATTCTTTAGATTACCTAATGAAAAGGAAAAAAAGTTTCTTTGTCAGATACGAAACAAATGTAAATATGTGGGATGCTAAGGAGTATGATGAATTAAGTGATTATTTTGATTTGGAGGATATGATAATATCTAGATATTGGCTTTTATTTTTAGAGAAAAATAATTTACTTGAAGAAAGGGAAGTAGAAAAACTAAAAAGGTTAGAACAAAAATTTAATAATAAAAATATAAAAAACTTTATAAAAGAAAAATATGGTTATTTGTATAAAAAATGGATAGAACCTTTTGAAAATAAATATGAAAAAATTTCAAAAGAGATGCTAATAAGTTACATTAATAAATCTGGAGATAAAAATGAAAATAACTCCTTACCAACAAATGCTGCTTGAAAACTTTTATATTGAAAAATTTTGTTTTAAAGTAAATCGGAATATATATAAGGATAATGCGGTTCCCATTTATAAAAATTTAGATCTCAAAATAGAGATCTATAGAGAATCTAATGATAATAAAAAAGTAAAAGTAATTATGTTTATTAATACTTCCGAAAAGAGTAAATCCATAATAGATTTTGAAGTAGAAGCGCATAGCTTATTTTTTATTAAAGATGAAAAGGAATGTGAAAAAAGACTATTAATAACAATGATTATGGTCACATATTCAACTTTAAGAGGATTTCTAATGGAGAGATTACCTATAAAAAGGGAAAAAATAAAGGGTCATATGTATACTGTTATACCGCCTCTTATATCTACGGAAGATTTATTAAATGCTATAGAGTGATTTCTATTGCAAAAATTTTGATATAAAATGTTTATAAACGATTTTTTTAATTTTTAATTTGTGCTTGCCCATTTCGCATATCCATTTCTAACATTTTAGACAATAATTAAGCTACTCCAATAAGAGTACTTGTATCTAGTGCTAATATTTATTGCTTTTATGACAGTATTCTTCTCCTAACTTTCCTTCCCGCGAAAGTGATATAAATTAATATATCTAATTAAGTTAACTTATAACTTATTATAAATTCTTAAAAACAAAAGTTAAGTTATAATACTTTATACTTCTAAATGTTTTAAAGTAGTGTAGATTTAAATCTAGAATAAAAAAATATTTTTATATCAATATCTATAGAGGATTCTTTATGAAAACTATGTTAACAATAGTAAGTACCAAGAAAAAACCAAGTTTAGAAGATATAAAACGAGCAAAGGAAATTTCTAAAGCTTTAAATTTACCTTATTTTAAACGTGGAAAATTAACTATTGAAAAGCTTTTTAAAAAGGTTAAAGAAATTTTTAAAACCGATAAAGTACGGCTTCTTTTAGTAGAAAATCTAAATTTAAAACTTATAACTCCTAATAAAAAGGAATTATTTTTTCATCCTGGTCTTTTAAAAATTAGATTTTTAAATATCTTAAAGAAAGAAAAACAGAATATAGATTCTAATGATGACTTATTTTATAAAGTTTTAGATTTAAAAGAAGGAGATTTAGTTTTAGACTGCAATTTGGGATTATGTCAAGATGCTCTTTTATGTGCCTATAAAACAAAAAATACAGTTATAGGTCTTGAAATAGATAAAGTAATCGCCTTAGTTGTTAGGGATGGACTGAAAAAATACAACTTTACAGGTAAAATGAAAATTTTTAATAAGCTAAAAGAAAATTTATATACGATTTGTATAGATAATAAAAAATATCTAGAAACTGCCAAAGATAACAGCTTTGATGTGGTTTATTTTTCTCCTATGTTTATAAATCCAAAGTGGGAATGCTCTCAAATGATGCCTTTAAGGGAAATTGCTATAAAAAGCTTTCCAGATAAAGAAACTTTGGAAAATGCTAAAAGAGTAGCAAGAAAAAGAGTAGTTATAAAAATAAACAAAGGGGCTCATGAGCTTTTTGATTATTTAAATGATTTTGAGATTGTTAAAGCACAGACCCGTCTTGAGTATTTAGTATGGAAAAAGAAGTAGTTATTGAAGTTAAGGATTTAGTAACAAAGTTAAAAAATAAAATTATTCATAATAAACTTAATTTAAAAGTTTTCAAAAATGAAATTCTTGTAATTTTTGGTCCTTCCGGAGAAGGAAAATCGGTTCTTTTAAAAACAATAGTAGGTTTAATTAAACCGTATAAAGGACATGTTTATGTTCTTGGAAAAGATATTCCTAAGCTTTCTCAAAAAGAGCTTTACGAAATTAGAAAAAAAATAAATTATGTTTTTCAAAATGATACTCTGTTTGATGAATATCTTGTTTGGGAAAATGTTATGTTTTATTACTTAGAACATGGTCTTATGGAAAAATCAGAAGCTAGAAAGAAGGCTTTGGAATATTTAAAAATAGTAAATCTAGAGTCACATGCGGACTATTATCCTAAAGAGCTTTCTGGAGGTCAAAGAAAAAGGGTTTCTATAGCAAGAGTTTTAAGTTTAAATCCAGATATTATTCTTTTTGATGAACCAACTTCGGGTTTAGATCCTATAAATACAAAAAATATTCATAAATTAATTTTAGATCTAAAAGAAAAAGGGAAAACTTGCCTTTTAGTATCCCATGATATTCAAGAAAGTTTAAAAATTGCTGACCGAGTGGCTTTTTTATATAGAGGAAAAATAATATTTACAGGAACTCCTTATGAATTTAAATCTTGTTATATACCTGTGATTAGAGCATTTTTGGGGTATTAAAATGTTTATAGAATTAAATGGCTTTAGAATAAAGGAAAATATAATTCCAAAAAAAGCATATCTGTATACTTATCTTCCTTTAGAGAAGAAAGATAAAAGGAACTTTTTTAAAAAAATAAAAGGAATCTGGAAAGCAAGTATTATTGCTGAAGAAAACGAAAAAATAATTTTGGCTTCCTTAAGTAAATTAGATGAAGATACTTTTACATTAAGATTTATGGAAAAAGTTCCATTTGAAAACTTAAAAAGAAAAAATCAAGAAGAGCTAATATATTTTCTTTTAAAAAATAAAGGTAAAATAAAGGAAATTCTAGATCAAAATTTAAGTAATATTTTAAAAGATTTTGTAAAAAAAAGTAAAACTTTTAAGTATGTACCTACTATAAAATATCTAAGAGTAAAGAAAGTAAATAATGATTTTGTTTTATTTGTGGATATTGGGTATAAAGTAAAACCGCTAAAAAACTTATACTCTCTTTTTTATTTTAAATGGGAAAAATTAAAAGAATTTGAAGGAAAAGAAATTTTATATTCCATTTTAAATTATAGATATGATAAAGTTATTTTGGAAAAGGTTATTCTTAATCCGGATAAAGAATCTATAAAAGGTATATATAACTATCTTTTAAAAAAATATAAAAATTTATCTTTACCTTCTTTGGAAGAGTTAAAAAATACTTGCCTTATAAAAATTAAATATAAAACCGGAGAGTCTTATTTAACTATTCCTAATGTATGTTACTTTTTACCTAAAACAGAAAATATCAATTTAAAATTTAGTAATGAAGAACGAAAAGAAATTTTAAAAAAGATTGTAAAAAATATACCTTTTTTGGAAAATGATTTATATAGGTCTAAGTGTTTTTCCCTTTCTAAGATTAGCTATGTAGTTAAGGATAATAAAGGGAAGCAAATTATAAATTCTTTAAAAGAAACTATAAATTATTCTCCTTTATACATTCCTAGTTTTTTAAAAAATCAAAAAGTAAAAATTATATTTTTATCCGAGGAGAATTTAGAAGAAGGACAAGAAAAGCTCGTAAAAAATTTTTTAAAAGCTTTTATAAAAATATATAACAAAACAAAATTAAAGGAAGTTAGTTTTTTACATAAAACTTTTAAAGGTAATATAGAAAAGCTTTTACAAAGAAAGTTTAAAGATAATATATATTTTTTGGTTTTCTTTGGAAATAACATAGATAAGGAAATCTATGTAAAATACAAAAATTCTCTTCTTAAAAGAAAAGTTATCTCTCAATTTATAGATTTAAACACTCTTTATAATAAAGCAATTTATGAACTTCTTTCCAAAAATCTTATATTAAATATAGCTACTAAATTAGGAATAAGATTATATTTTCTAAAAAATAAGCTTCCTTATGATTATATTATTGGATTTGATATCGGAAATAATAAATTTGGTAAGCGATCAAAAGCTGCTTCGGCAATTGTTTATAATGCTTATGGTGAGATTAAAAATATATTTTTAAATATTTATGATACAGACGGAGAAATTTTTATAGATATAGATAGATTTTTGGAAGATTTATTTTTTGAACTAAAAATGGAAAAGGGAAAGGTTCTAATTTTAAAAGATGGGAAATTTTATTCTAAGGAAATAAAAAGATTACTTTCTAGCAGAGAACTAAATGATTTTAATATTCACCTTGCAAATGTAAAAAAAAGACATGGCCTTAGAATTTTAAGTGATACGGGTAAAAAGTATGTTCAATTAAATAAAGATGAAATCCTTCTTCTTCCTCATACTATTAAAGGTGCAAACTCTGTTTTAATTGATAATGCTTATAAAATATATAAAGGTAATATAGAAAAACTAAATTTAGATTTCAGCTTCGCCAATACTATATATACCCTTACTAAATTAAACATCTCAGCTTTATTTGCAGAAAAAAATGCTCTAAGACTCCCTGCAAACATTCACTATGCAGATAAGCTTTTAAAACATATTTCTCTTGGAATGGATGTTAATGTGGAGTTTTTAAAAGAAGGTCTTTTATATTTTATTTAAGGAGGAAAGATAAATGAAATTTTTTAATAGAGAAAAGGAAATAAAGGAAATTTTGTCGGTAATAGAAAGTGAACCTCAGCTCATATACTTTGTCTATGGTCCTATAAATAGTGGAAAAAGTGCACTTATTAGAGAAATAATAAAAAATAAGCTAGATAAAGCAAAATACGTTCCCTTTTTAATAGACTTTAGACAAATAGGCGCAGGAAGCTTTGAAGATTTTATAGAAGCAATGTTTGAAGTAGATTACACTACAAAGATAGATGATATAAAAAAGTATGTAAAGGATTTTATAAACTGGATATTAGAAAATACAGATACAATAAGTAAGTTAATTTCAATGTACTCAGGAGTGCCCCTACAAATACCGGCACCAGTTTTAAAGCTTGAAGAAAAAGAGAGAAGAAGAATAAAAAACATTTATAGATATTTAAAGGAGTTATTTATAGGGATAAGGGAAAAAAGGAAAATGCCAGTACTTATCTTAGATGAGCTTCAAATGCTAAAAGACATATCCTTAAACGGAAATAGGAGCTTATTAAAAAGTTTTTTCCAATTTTTAGTAGCCTTAACTAAGGTAGAACACTTAGCTCATGTATTTTGCGTGTCAAGCGATAGCTTGTTTATAGAATATGTATATAGCGCAACAGAGCTTGAAGGAAGAGCAAAGTATATACTAGTAGATGATTTTGAAAAAAAAGAAACTTTAGAGTTTATAGACTTTTTAACAAAAGAGCTTTTAAAAGGAAAAATAATTTTAAGCAAAAAGGAAAAAGAAAAGATATACGAGTTAGTAGGTGGTAAACCAGTATATTTAATTTCAATTATTAATGATCTTAAAACAAAATCTTTAGATGAAGTGCTTAGCTACCTTCTTCAGGATGAAAAAGCTAAGATAAAAATGTTTTTAAATTTATTAGAGGAAGAGGAGAAAATAGAAGTAAAAGATAAAATAAAAATAGTAAAAAAAGAAGAAATTATTAAAACTTTAAAAAAATTTAAAGATAGTTTTGTAATCTCCATAGAAAATGTAAAGCCTGAAGTTTACTATTACCTGGTTAAGAAAAATATATTATTTTTAGATCCTATTAATGAAATTTTAAAGCCTCAGAGTCGTCTTACATACCATGCTATAAACAGGGCTTTAAAAGAACTTAGTTTATAAAGTATCTAACAAAAAGTAGGAGCAGAAAAATGAGTGAGAAAAAGCTTGCTATTTATATTCCAGAAAGTTTTAATGTAGATAATCCAATAATGTGCACGGAAGGGGAGGCTAATAAATATAATTTTCATGGGTATTTATTTAAAATAGAAAAAGATGAAAGAAAATTTGTAAAAGATTTTTTAAATAATAAAGTATTTGAAAAGAATTACAAATGCGTTTTGATATATCAAGCTTTTAATTTGGAAAGTAAGACTCAATCTAATCCTATATATAAAGCTGAAAGAGATTTTATATATCCTGGAGATAGAAAATTTTATCTGTTAAAGCCTATTATTGCTTACAGATACGAGAAAGATAAAAAATTAAATAAAGATAATTTAGTTTTACTTTCCCATAGGGAAATTCTTTTAGAACCAGGGGATTACTTAGAAATATTAAAAGAAGACGATTTAGTTTTAAAAGATTTTGATAAAGGAATTTCCTTAGGGAAAATATATGGCTCAGAGGTAAATAGCTTTTATGTTTCTTTTCCGGATTTTAAGGAACTTCAAGAGGCACGTTCAGGATGTACAACCGGACCTTCAGGAACTGGGAAAAGCGTTATAACAAAAATGCTTCTTGCAGTAATTGCTCTTCAAACTCCTATGGGAGCAATTATTATAGATCCTTCTCAAGAGTATTCTAAAAAGGATCCTATAGATTTAGAAAAAATAATAGATTTATCTTCCTATTTGGAAAATAAAGGTTTTGAAGAAGTTGAAATAGAGGGAAAGGTTTTAAGAAAAAGATATTTTATAGAAGATATAGATGATCTTTTTTTTGAATCTTTAGAACCTTTAGTTCCTCTTGTTTTAGATTTTGCTAAAGTCAGATTTGTTATAAGTGCAGTAAAAACAGAAGATGTATTTTTTCACTTAAAGGAAAATATCTATTACTATTTTTGTAATATTCAACCAGATGAATTTGAAGAAGGAAATTTTGAAGAAGATAAAGAAACGGATTTAGATATAAATGAGCTTGCATTCATTCTTGGTAAATTGGAAAATAAATTAGATGAACTTATAAATTACCAAGAAAAAATGAAACAAATTGCAGAAAAGCTAGAAAAAGATAAGCTTTCTAAAACAGAAAAAGAAAATTTCATTGCTAATTTGATTTTATCTCTTGGAGAATTTCTTAGAAATGAAGTTTTGACAGATAAGCTTAAGATTTTTGTTAAGAAAAAAGATGGAATTTATATAAATCAAAAAATTTTAGAAAATTTAAAACAAAATCCCAAGTACAATGATATGTTTTTTGAAGCTCTTTCAACTATTTTAATATTTATATCTCTTCTTTCCGTGTTTTATGCTTATGGAAAGGCCGTAGATAAAATAGAAAGTAATATTTTGGAAAGATATTCAAGGCAAAATGGTTTTAGAAAAATTAGAAAATCCTTAAAAAATATGCTTCTAAAATATTACTCTCCTATAAAAACAGATAGAGATAAGGAAACTATTCTTGTTTATAAAACCTCTATAAAAGCTATTATAGAAAGAATGCAAAAAGGAATTTGGAGTGTTATAAGATATGGAGAGGGGGGTAATAAAGAAAGTTTAACAAGATATTTGGCACTTTTAGATGAACTTATGACACAAGCTTATAGAATCTATATTCATCAAAAAGAGAGTAATGGTGGAATTTTAGTTATGGACGAAGCTCACTACTTTTTAAATCCTTCAGATAAAAAATATAAAAATATTGTTCCCGAAACTTTAGGAAGACTTCAAAGAATTGCTAGAAAATATAAAATTGGTCTTCATTATATTACTCAATTTTTAAGTGATATTCCAAGCGAAATTAGAGACAACCTTCATTACAAAATTGTTGCAGCAGGTATTCAAAAAGGAGAAAAGGATTTTGATATTTTAAAAGATGATATGCCCGAGCTTTTAAATATTCCAAAAGCTACTTTATCTAAAAATGCGCCTAGAGTTTTTGGTTTTAAAGGTCCTTTAATAATTAGTTTAAATCCTCTTTTATGTCAAGTTATGAATGTTAAAGACTTCGAAGAATACGTTTTAAATCTTTTAAGAAAAAAAATTAAAGACGAAAAAGTATTACAGCTTTATGAAAAATATAAAAATAGACTCTTAAGGGAAGCTAAAAAATTTAAACAAAAAGAGGAAGAAAGAAAAAAGTTTTTAATTGGAAGTATAGATCTACCTGAAGATTTTGATATTTAAGGTTACTATAAAATTATCTAAAATATTCTATTTCCTTTTCAAAATAAGAAGGTAAAGTATTATAAGGATTAGTTAAATTATTATTATCAGTTATGTACATATATTTGCAGGAACTATTTATAATACTGAGCATATCCTCATAACTTGCGTTATAAACTATAATTGCACTTTGATTGGGGTATTTCAAGCAAACTTCTGGATTAAAATTCTGATAACTATTTTCAAAAACCACAATAACATCTGAAACACGAAAATAAGCTTCATTTGGATAGGTTCCTGGATTTAAAATAATAATGTACTTTCCTTTATTTTTAATATAATTTTTTAAAGTTTCGTAGTAAGAAAGTTTATCCAAAGAAGTTGCAGATTCGTCTAAAAAGAAACCTTTAATTTTTGGATAAAGATTTAACCAAGTATCTATGTCACTTTCAACCAAAGTAATATTTCTTGTTCCCCATTTTGTATAAACATAACCAATTGGAATTTTTGATTTGTTTAAAAGTTTATCTATTAGATTTTGATAATTTGGATCTACATTTTTCCCAGGTCCATTATTTGGATTAATAATAATAAGTCCTTTATAGTTTAAATCAGCTACTTTCTCCCATAGGCTTAAATTATAAAAATAGAGAGGGATAAGTAAATACTTTGAAAAGATTTGAGAAGTTAAATTTTCTAAAGTAGTATTTTCTAAGCTTTCCTTCTCAGTTACATTTCCACATCCTACATAAAGAAAGAAGAATAAAAAAACAAAAAGAATTATGTAAGTTCTAAGCCTTCCTTTTTCAAACATAATAACTTAATTATACTACTTTAAATCTTGAATAATTTTCCTCTTTATAATATCATTATAATAAAATATTACTAGGAGGAATTTTTGTATGAAAATAATTAAATATTTATTTATATATTTTTTATTATTTCAAACTGCTTTTTCAAAAGTTATTATTAAAGATATATATAATAGAAAAGTAGTTTTAAATCACTATCCAAAAAAAGTAATAGCTTTGGGTCCAGGAAGTTTAAGGCTTGTAGCTTACTTAAATGCAACAGATAAAATTATTGCTGTAGAGAAATTTGAAAGAAAATTTATGTGGGGTAGGCCCTATATTCTTGCTCACAAAGAGCTTTTAAAACTTCCTATAGCAGCTAAAGGAGGTCCTAAAGATATTTTAAATATAGAAAGATTAAAAATTTTAAAACCAGATCTAGTTATCATATCCTTTAGAACAAAATATTATGTGGAAAATTTACAAAAGAAACTCCATATTCCCGTTATTGCAATTAGTTACGGAAGAGATCTTACTCACTTTTTAAATAATAAAAGTTTATATAGATCTTTGGAAATTCTAGGAAAGGCTTTGAACAAAGAAAAAAGAGCAAAAGAGGTTATTTCATTTATAAAAAACGAAGCCAAAAACCTTTATAATAAAACAAAAAACGAAAACAAAAAAAATGTTTATGTGGGATGTATAGCTCATAAAGGTTTACATTCTATTGAAAGTTCATATTCTAAATGGCCCCCTTTTACCATAAATCATATTATATCTATTGTAGATAACATAAAGCCGCAAGGAGGTCATTTATTTGTCAATAAGGAATACATTTTAACTAAAAATCCTAAAGTTATTTTTATAGATAAAAGTGGAATTAAACTTTTAAAGAGAGATATGATTCATCATAAATATTTTTATAAAAATTTAAGGGCTTTTAAAGAAAATAATGTTTATGAAATCTTTCCATATAACCTATATAACACAAATATAGGGACTGCTCTTTTAGACGCTTATTTTATTGCTAAAGTAATGTATCCAAATAAGTTTAAAAATCTAAATATAGAGAAAAAAGCTAAAGAAATTTACACATTCTTACTTGGAAAAAATGTTTATCCGGAAATGAAAAAATATATTGGAGGATTTAAAAAATTTGAAGATAAGTAAAAATTATTTTTTCATTTTTCTTTTATTTTTTATAAACATATTTTTAATTTTGTTAGATTTATCTATAGGGGAACTTAAAACTTCTTTTTTTGACATAATAGAAGTTTTATTTTTTAACACAAACAATAATTTAAGAAATATCATTTTGGACATTAGACTTCCAGAAACCTTAGCTGCTTCTTTAACCGGAGCTATTCTTGCGATTTCTGGAGCTCTAATCCAAATAAGTATGGAAAATCCACTAGCAAGTCCTTATACTTTAGGAATTTCCCATGGAGCTCTTTTGGGAGTAGCTTTTGCAATTCTTTTTTTTGGGCTTTCAAGTAAATTTGTTTATATTTTAGCCTTTTTAGGAGCTTTTTCTACGGTTATAATTCTTTTTCTTTTAAATAAAATAAAAAAATTAAATGCATCAAGTTTAGTTTTAGCTGGAGTAGCTATATCTTCCTTATATGGAGCTATAAGTTTATTTCTGCAGTTTCTATCAAGCGATTTAGAACTTTCTGCTATTGTTTATTGGACCTTTGGGGATTTAACAAAGGCAACTTACTTTAGTTTAAAGGTTTTATTTATTTTTTTAGTTTTAGGATATATATACATTGAGCTAAAAAAATATAAAATTTTTTCTTTGGAACTTGGAGAGGAAGTTGCTTTAAGCTTAGGAATAGAAGTAAATAGACTAAAACTCATTAATCTAATTTTAGCTACTTTTTTAGTTTCTTTGACTGTAGCTTTTTTTGGAATTATTGGTTTTGTGGGGCTTGTTGTACCACACTTAACTCGTCTTTTATTTGGAAAAGAAATAAAAACCTTTTTTACTTTAAACCTTTTACTTGGAAGTATTCTTTTAGTCTTGGCAGATATTTTTTCAAAAGCACTTTTAGCTCCTCAAATACTTCCAATTGGAATTTTAACCTCAATTTTAGGAGCTCCAACTTTTTTGTATTTACTTATGCGAGGTAGATAATGCTTGTAGTAAAAAGTTTAGCTTATAAAGATATTTTAAAAGACATAAATTTTAAATTAAGTAAAAAAAGCTTGGTAGCTATCTTAGGCCCTAATGGAAGTGGAAAAAGTACCTTAATAAAGTGTTTGGCTAATATAATTAAAGATTATAGTGGAGATATTATTTTGTTTGGAAAGAATATAAAAAGTATACCTCAAAGAGATTTTCCAAAGTATGTAGCTTATGTTCCACAAAAAAGCTTTGGAAATGCTTTAAAAGTTTATGATACTATTTTACTTGGAAGACTTGCCTCGAAAAATTTTTCTAAACCTACAAAAAAAGATTTAGAGTTTATAGATAAAATAATAGAAGAATTATCTTTACAAAATATAGCTTACAAAGAAACCATGAATTTATCTGGTGGAGAACTTCAAAAAGTTCAAATCGCTAGAGCTTTAGCTCAAGAAGCAAAAATTTTGCTTTTGGATGAGCCTACTAATAACTTAGATATAAAAAATAAATTTCTACTTTTTGAACTACTAAAAAAACTTTCTCAAAAAATTTTAATTATTTCTATTCTTCACGATATAGATTTTTCTTTAAATTATGCAGATTACTTTATATTTTTAAAAAATGGGAAGATAGTAAAAAGTATTTCTAAAGATTTTGTAAAAGAAGAGGATATTTTAAACCTATTTGATTTGGAACTTTGGAGGATGTCTTTTTCAAAGGTTTCTTTAAAAACCGTTTAAGAAAAAATCTATAGATAGTATAATATCTTAAAATATGTTTTTCATAAATTTAAATCTTTCCTGTAGCTCTCAGTGGAGGTTTTTATGAAATTAAAAGTATCAAAAAAGGACTTTGAAAAGACTCTTTCTAAGCTTCAAAATTTGTGTGACAAAAAAGGTAGTCTTCCAATTCTTTCTAATATATATTTTGAAGCAAATGAAGATAAGCTTTTTTTAACTACTACGAATTTAGAAGTTGGAGCTAAGTGTAAGCTATCTGCATTTATAGAAAAACCTGGAGATGCCTTATGTAATACAATAAAACTTTTTCAAATTGTTAAAAATCTAAATAGTTCTGAAATCGAAATATCTTCTGATGATAATAAAGTTTATATAAACACTCCGAATTCAAATTTTAAATTAGCTCAAGCAAATAAAGATGAGTTTCCAAACTTTGAAATTCCAAATGAATTTGATATAGAAGTAGAAAGCTATTTACTTTTAAATGCTCTTAAAAAAGTAAAACCCGCTATCTCAAAAGAAGATTTAGGAGGATTTACATTAAGCGGAATTTATTTTAAGGTTAATGAAAACTTTTTAGACGTTGTTTCTACAGATACTCATAGATTGCATCTTTATAAAATCCCTTTGATAAATAAAAATAATGAAGGAGATATTTTAATTCCTAAAAAATCTGCAAATGAACTTATGAAATTTTTAAAAGATACAAAAATATCGAAATTAGCTTTCCAAAACGGGAAATTATTTGTGAAAGCTGATGAAAATGTATTTTTCAGTATAAGCTTAGAGGGAACTTTCCCAAATTATATAAAGCCATTTGGGCTCTTTGAAAATTCACCTTTAACCTTGGTAGTTCAAAGGGATGATATTTTAAAGGCACTAAAAGAACTTTCGGCTATTTATGCAAATGTTAAATTAGATGCAAAGCCCATAACTTTTATATTTGAAGATAATATTTTAAATCTCTATGCAAGTTACGAAGGTGAAGAAGGTAATATAAAAATTCCTTGTGAAATTGAAGGTTATTTAGAAGAAAAAATAATTTTCAACTTGCAGTTTTTAGTTGATGCTATATCCTCTTTTGATAGAAATGAAATAAAAATGAAATTTCTAGGAGAAGATAAACCTATGCTTATTGAAAGTGATTTAGAAAATTTAAAAGCTGTTATTATGCCTATGAAAATTTAAAAAGGGGGAATTACCCCCCTAAAAATTTAGAAATTAAATTTATATCCTACATCAAATACAAATGCACGTGTTTTTCTTTCTCCACTACCCTTAGCAATATCTTTTAAACCTAAATCAAAGCGCGCATCTACTACAAACTGATCTAAATAAGTAAAAGAAGTCCCTAAAGAAAGACCAAAATCCCAGTCTTCCCATTTTTTATCGTCTCCATCTAATCTATACGCTAAAAATGGGCCTGCTCCTAATTTTATAGAAAATGGTTCAGAGTTATAAACTTCATAGTATGCATTTATAGGTATTTTGAAAAAGTGAAGCCCGCCTTCAATTGTTTCTGTTTTATTTTCAAATTTAAAAGGAACATAAGTATAATATACTCCTGGTTCAATGTAAAACTTAGTATTTGGAATATTGTAGGAAGCTTTTGCCCCAAGTTCAAATCCACTTGCACGCCATTTTTCATCCATACCAGACTCATCAGTTGTATATTTGCCAATAACAAATCCGGCTTCTGGAATTACAGAAAAGGGTAGACTCATAGCAAAAGGAACGCTTGTAAGTAAGGCTAAAGCTAATATTTTTTTCATTTATAAACCTCCTATATATTATAATTAATTTTGTATTATATCACACTTTACTTTTAAACATCCTCGTTTGGAATATTTTATAAATTCTATAAATTCTTTTACCTCTTTTATATTTTTGTATTTTTCAAAAACAATGTTCACAGCTTCCTGAAAAGTTTTCTTAGAACAAAAAACAATTTTAAAAGTATCTATTAAAGCTTTTATAGTTTCTCTTGGAAAACCTTTTCTTTTTAAACCTATAATATTTATTCCTTCTAAATAAGCTCTGTTCCCTTTTGCTAAACAAAAGTGAGGAACATCTCTTTCAACAGCAGAAGCTCCTCCTATCATTGCATATTTCCCAATTTTTACAAATTGGTGAATTCCAGAAAGTCCACCAATTATAGCACCTTCGTAAATGTGGACATGACCTGCTATTTGAGTGCCGTTACTAATAATTACATTATCTTCAATAATGCAATCGTGGGCTATATGACTATATGCCATAATGAGGGTATTATTTTTTATAATAGTAGCTCTTTTATCATCATCCGTACCGCGATTTATAGTAACAAACTCTCTAATTAAATTATTTTTGCCTATAATAACCTTTGATTTTACCCCTTCCGAACGAAGATGTTGAGAAACCTCACCAATACAAGCCCCTTTAAAAAATATATTACCTTCATCTATATACGTTTTATAAAACACCGAAACATCACATTTAAATATATTATTTTTCTTTATTACTATTTCTTCACCTTGGATAAAAGTATTTGGTCCTAAAATACAATTATCTTCTATAGTAACTTTTCCTTCTATTATAGTTCCGGGATAAATTTTTACATTTTCTCCTATTTTTGCTTGCGGATCTATATAAACTTGAGATTTGTTTCCAACAATTTTCATAAAAAAACGCCCCCTGTTTATTTTTTCGCTACACCTGCCATAATAATTGCCTCTGCAACAAGTTTATCTTCGACATATGCCTTTCCAGAAACTTTACTTACACTTGGTTTAAGTCTAATTGCTTCTACCTCAAGTTTTAAGACGTCTCCAGGTCTTACAGGGTGACGAAAACGAGCATTATCTATTCCCATAAAGTATATGATAGATTCTCCCGCCTTTAAATTAAAAGTTTTAAGCATTAAAATTCCACCTACTTGAGCCAAAGCTTCAATTATTAAAACTCCTGGCATTACTGGATGAGAAGGAAAGTGCCCTTGAAAAAAAGGTTCATTTATTGTTACATTTTTTATACCTACGGCTCTTTTTCCAGGTTCAAATTCAATAATTTTATCTACCAAGAGAAAGGGATATCTATGAGGTAAAATGTTCATAATTTCAAAAATATCTAAAGTTTCTGACATAGAAATAACCTCCTTTTATTTTAAAATTAAAGTTCTTGCAAAAATGTAACCAATAAAAGCTAAAGATATACCTAAGAAATTATTTAAAAATACATTAAAAAAAAATAATTTAATTTTACCTTGATATAAAAGTCTAAAACTATCAAAAGCGTAGGAGGAAAAAGTTGTAAGTCCACCTAAAAAACCTGTTATTACAAATAGTTTTGTATAACTAGAGGCTTTAGTTTCCGTTAAATAAAAAGTTGAAAATCCTATAAGGAAACACCCTATTAAATTTGCAATTAAAATTCCTATTGGAAAATTTAAAAAAGAAAATTTATTTGCCGTTATCTCACAAATTATATACCTTAAACTTGCTCCTAATCCACCTCCAAGTATGACTGCGGCAAGAGCAAGAAAATAGTTTTTCAATTTTATATTCCTCCAAATACCTTTTTGAAAAATAATTATAAGCCTTAATTAAGAAACCCACTAGGTTTTGCTTGACAACTTAAGTAAAGATAATTATTTTCCATTATAAAAATTCTTGTTATTAAGGAGGAAAATATGAAAGTGGATTTATGGAAATATCTTGTATGTGCTCAAATGGGATTTGAAGATGAAGTAAAAGAAATGATTAATATGAGTAGGGTGGAGGTAAACGGTGAAGTTGTTAAAAATCCTAATTTTAAAATAGATTATAAAAAAGATGAAGTAAAAGTAGATGGAATAAAAGTGAAACTTCCTAAAAAATTTGTCTATTATGCTTTTAATAAACCACAAAAGTTAAAAATGGATCTTAGTCATAAAAAGAAAACTAAAGAAATTATTTTAGGAGATATTTTAAGAAATATGCCTCATAAAGTTCTTCCTATAGATACTTTAGATTATTATACTGAAGGTTTAATGATATTTACTAATGATCCTGAGCTTTTAACCTCAAAAGCCAATAAACTTGAAAAAACTTATGTTTTAAAAGTTATAGGAAGAGTAAATAATGAAGATTTAGCTAAAATGAGAAAAGGTGGGAAGGTTCCAAGTGGATTTTTTAAACCAAAAATGATAAAAAGATTAGCCTTATCTAAAAGTGGAAATCATACCTTTTTAGAGTTAAAAACTGATTCCAATAAAGGAAAATTAATAAGAGAATTCTTTTTAAGATATGGACATCCCATTTTAAAAATGAAAAGAACAAAAATAGAAAAGGTAAATTTAAAAGATTTACCTAGACTTGCTTATAGGGAATTAACTAAACCTGAGATAGACAGTTTAAAAATTAAGTAGGGGGATGAAAGCCCCCTACCATTAATATCTATATGGATTTTTATGATATACCGGAAAAGCTCCATTTGGATTATTTTCGGAAGATACTACAATTTCTTCTGGTTTTGCATTTGTAATAATAAATTTAAACGTATAATTTTGAGCATCTTTAGGTCTATATTTAGATACATCTATGTTTATACAGTATAAAGGATAAAGTTTTCCAATATTTTTATAACATTTTATTTGTCCATTTCCTATAACTTCTAAAGATACGTATTGAATTTTTGCAGCTGGAACTTCTAAAATATTACCTTTAAATAGCTCATAGCTATAGTTTTGACATACAGGTGTAGGTAACGCTTCAAAAACATTTGCATCTAAAGAGATATCTATTTTCATATTATTTGGTTTTATAACATTACATATATGTAAAATTTTTGCATTTTGAAGATCTGAATAAGGTAAATATAAAGTAGTATCTCCTACGGATGGGAACTTCCAAGAAATAATTAAATATCCACCATTATATTTTTCAAATATGGTTTTCGCATCTAAAGATAAAACGGAGTTTTGGGGATAATATTTATTTTTTATAACACAAGTTTTATTTCCATCTTTTTCAAGACATAATGTCAAATAAACATTTTTAGAAAATTTTATATTTAACTTTCCAGAAAGAATTTTTACTTTTCCTAAAAGATTTTCATTATTTGCAATTTTAAGTTTTAAAATATGTTCTTTTATATTTTCTTTTGTTACATTATCAGTTAATAAGGCAAATTGTGGTTGATATTTTACTTTTAATTTAGAATTGAATTTTTGATTAACTTTGATTCCTTGTAGTTCAGAAGAAGTAATATAAACATTAAAATCTACAGGTAAGTTAGAATACCTTGGAGTATTAAATGTTGTAGAGTTATATAAAAGAAAAGATTCTGGATTTAGAATGTGTTTAAGTTTTATTTCAAAAGATAAAAATTTTGGAATACTTTGATCGTTTATATACATAAATGCATATGGTTTATATGCATCTACAAATTTATTTGTTATGAAAGTAACTTGGGATATGCATGCAACTTTACCATCTGTAGAACCTACTTGAATAGAAGGGTTTGAAAGTTTAGTTATATTTAAAAGCTTACTTGCCGGAAACAAAAAGTAGGTGTCAATACAAGATGTTTCAGGTTTAAAATAAACATTTTCTATATATCCATTATTTTTATCAAAGTTAAAACCAAGTCTAAATTTTGTTCCTGGAGGTATAGCTGTAGTTGGAACATATAAACTTTCAAAGTATCCTAAAACAAATTTTGCAGCTCCAGAATATATCCCATAAGTTTTAAGTTCTATGTTTTTTTTCTTTAAAAAATACAAATCTTTATCAAGATAGTAAGATTTATAATCCTTTGCAGATATAAAAACGGAAGAAGTTCCGGCAAGAGCATATCCTAAAGTTATTAAAAAGTTTAAAAGTAATTTTTTTATCATCTTATACCTCCAAAAAATAACGCCGTTAGATACTTATATTATCTAAATTCTTAAAATCCTATATAATTTAATTATAAATTATAATAAATTTACAAAAGTTATGGGAATAAAAGGAAAAAAGTTATTGTATGTTTTAACAGAAGGTGGAAAAGACATAGGTTATGGTCATATAACTAGATGCATTTCTATTTTGCAGTTTTATCCTTACTCTAAGCTTGTTATATATGCTAAAGACAAGGAGAATGTAAGTAAGTTTTTGAAAATTCAAGGGATTTCTAAAGATAGATATCTTTTTTTGAATTGGCATAGTTTGAGCTTCCCGAATTTAAGAAATAGATATGTTTTTATAGATTCTTATCTTGCAACAGAAAAAGTACTTTTAAGTATTGAAAAAATTGCAAAAAAATTAATTTTTTATGATGATTTTAAACAACGAAACTATAAACTTTTTAAAAAAGCTTATGTTATAAATCCAACTTTTTATGCTAAAGATTTATTTCCTTATAGAAAAAAAAATTATCTTTTAGGACCTAAATATTTAATGTTAAGAAAAGCTTTTTATAAACTAAAACCAAAAAAAATAAACAAGAAAGTAAAAAATATATTTCTATCTTTGGGTGGGAGTTCTCACAATATAAAAATAAAACTTATTTCTGAAATTTTAAATTTTTTAAAATCTAAAAACTATAATGTTTTAATACCAAAAAATTTAAATGATAAAGGAATAAAAGATTTAATGGAAAAAGCAGATATAGCTATATCCGCTGGAGGACAAACTATTTTGGAGCTGGCAAGAGTTGGCGTTCCTACTATATCTATTGCTCTTGCAGATAATCAAATGCCAAATTTAAAGCATCTTATTTCTAATAACCTTACTTTCTTTGCAGGTTGGTGGAATGATGAATTTTTAATAGAAAATATAAAAAAGGGATTAGAATTTTATAAGGATTATAATCTCAGAAAAGAGGTATCCAAAAAACTTCAAAATCTATTTGATGGAAAAGGTACTTTAAGGATAATCAATTCCACCCTTGGAGAAAGGATTACATCTTAAAATTCTCCAAATAGTTTTTAAGGTAGCTTTAAAAAAGTTATATTTTTTGTAAGCCAAAATTGCATATTGAGAACAAGTTGGATAATACTTGCAACTTGGCTTCTTTAGGGGGGAAATATATTTTTGATAAAACTTTATAGTTTTAATGGCTATATTATTTAACACTTTAAAATTCATTATATCCTCCAAATTAACTTACCTTTAGGTTAGTTCATTTGAAGAAGTTTTTTTAATGCTTCTCTTTTCTTCATTTTTCAAAAATTTGATATTTTTTTCTTTTTGAGAAGGAGATACTAATTTTACGGGTACTTCTACATAAAACGTGGTTCCTTGACCTTTTTGAGATTCAAAATAAATTTTTCCCTTAATAAAATCTACAAATTTTTTAGTAATATAAAGTCCCAAACCCGTGCTTGGTAGTTTTGTATCTAAATTTTCTCTTAGAAATGGAACTTTAAAGATTTTATTTTTAATTCTATCTGGAATTCCAATTCCAGTATCTTTAACGTACAAAGTTAGTATGGCATTTTCCGAATCAATCTTTTTAAAATCTTTTACTCCAATTTCTACATAGCCTTGGAAAGTATATTTAATAGCATTCGTAATAAGATTTATAAGAATTTGAAGAAGCTTTTTCTTTGGAGCATAAATAATAGGAATTTTGTCTAAATCTTTATTTTTTATTTTTATATGAGAAGGTTTTATTTTTACAGAAGATAGGGATACGGCTTCTTTTACAAGTTCTTCTAAGTTTACAGGTTCATATTCTAAATTTGCTTTTCCCAAAGTTATTTTATGATAATCTAAAATTTCTTCTAAATTTTCCAATGATAATTTACAAGCTTCCAGGGCATTTTTTAAAAATAATTTTTCTCTGTCATCAAGTTTTGTGGAAAGTTCAAGAAGTTCCAAATAACCTATAGTTGCATTTAAAGTATTTTTAATTTCGTGGGACATAGCGGCTACCATAATTTTTTCTTTTAAAGTACTTTCTTTAAGCTTTTTTAAAGAAGCTTCAAGTAGTAATAAGATTTTATTTATTTTTAAAGCTATTTCTCCAAGTTCATCTTTAGAAATTCTGTGAAGTTTTTGAGTAAAATCTCCCGAAGTTATTTTATTTAAGATAAATTTAAATTCTGAAATATAAAACTTCATTCTTTTTTCAAGAATTAATCCCCAAATAAAGTTTATTAAAAGAAGGATTACGAAGAGAAAAATGACAAAGGAAAGACATAAAAATTTATAAGCGTACTCCTTATTTAAAGTTTTATATAGATTTTTATAAATATCTTTTAAAACCTTATTAAAAGTCTTATCTTTTTTTTCAATTAGGTCAATATAGGCTGGAATAAATATTGTTTTGAAATTTTTATTAAGAATTTTATTCTCTATATGATTTAGGTAAGGGTCTATATCCTTTGAAAGAGTTTGAATTTTTTCTAAAAATTTGTCGTCACCTTCCAATTTTAGAAGTTCTAAAGAGGATAAATATTTTCCATTTAGTAGAAGAAGTTTAGTTTTATTAATATTTTTTGAAAAAAGAGCATCTACATAAGCTAAATTTTTTTGATCTAAAGATTCTTTATGAAATAAAAATAAATTTATAAAGTTATATGTTTTTAAAACATTTGCACTATAAATAGAAAATTTAAGTTCAGATAAAAGTTTTAAAAGATTATAAATTTGGGAAGTATAAAAATTTATTATTCTTTCTGAAGAGAAAGAATTAGAGTTTAAAACTTTGTCACGTATATCATATAAAATGTCTCTGCCTCTAAAAAAGGAAGTTATAGTTTCATCTAGAGCTTCTTTTCTAGTTGAATATTCAAAATAAGAATTTAAACTATAGATATCTTTATTAGTTTTTTTTATTAACCTTTTGTATTTTCCAAGGTAAGTAGATTTTTTACCTTCATAGCTTATAATTAAGGTATAAAGTCTTTCCTTTTGTAAATTTAAAATAATATTTTTTAAACTTCTTGAGATATCTATTATCTCTCTATCATGTATATATGCTTTGTAATTTTCATATGCATAAAAAAATAAAACACCTAGGAAAAATAAAGGAAAAAAATAATTTAATTTTATATAGTTTCTAAAGTTTAAATTCATAATAATCTATCTAAATCCTCTAAAATTTCTTTTACTGAAGGATAGACAAAATCAGGTTTTTCTTCTTTTTTTAGCTCTTTTAAAATACTTTCATTATACTTTCCAGAAGTGACAAAAATAGTTTTAAAACCTGCGTTCTTTTTTCCTTCCGCAAGATCTGTAAATGGATCATCTGAAATCATATAAACATCTTTGGGATTTTTTACATTTAAAATCTTAAAACAAATATCAAAATATTCCTTTGCAGGTTTCCCAAAAATTTTGTAGTCTTTTTTAGATGCATATTTCAAACATTCTAAAATAGCTCCTACGGAAGGGGATACTAAACCGTCTTCATCTTTTATAAGTCTGTTTTTATGAAATCCAAAAAGTTTAGCATTGTTTAAAACTAAGGCACTTGTAGCCATTTTTAACTTCTTAGCATTTATCTCCTTATCTCTACCTACAACTACCGCGTCCACATCTTTATCTAATTTTACTTCTATTTGATTTTCTTCAAAAAATTCTTTTATATTTTCTGTTCCCAAAAAAATTATTTTTTTTATATTTTCTTTTTTTAAATGCTCTAAGGCTAATTTTGAAGGAGTAACAATGTCTTTTTCTTCTAATGGAAACCCTTTTTCTTTTAAAGCTTTTACTAAATCTTGAAGTTTATGAGTAGAATTATTAGAAGCTATTAGAAAAGGAATATTTCTTTTCTTTAAAGTCTTTATAAATTCAATAGCGCCTTCAATTGGTGTAAAACTTTTATCTTTAACAATTGTTCCCTCTAGATCTATTAAAAAAGCTTTCATTCTTTTCTCCTTATATTTAAATTTTATAGTATATTTTGATTTTTTATTTATACCTTACCAATAATTTAAATAGTTTCCATTTGGATCACAAGCTACGAAAGCTGGAAATTTTTCTACTTTAAGTTCTCGAATAGCCTCGGGGCCTAAGTCTTTATAAGCAATAATTTTTGCTTCTTTTACACAACTACAAAGATAAGCTGCTACTCCTCCAATTGCTCCAAAATATGCAGATTTAGTAATTTTTATTGCTTCTTTTACAAGTTCACTTCTTTTACCTTTTCCAATAGTTGCTTTAACTCCAAGAAGATAAAAAAGAGGAGCAAAGGGATCCATTCTATAAGAAGTTGTAGGACCAATAGCTCCTATAGGTCTTCCTGGAGGAGTATCTGCAGGTCCTGCATAAAATATAACGGCACCTTTTAAATTTATAGGAAGTTTTAAATCTTTTACAAAACTTTCGAAAGAAGAGATATCATTTTCTCTAACTTTTTTTAAAAAATTATAAGCTTCTATAGGATCTTCCGGAAAATTTTTAAAAAAACTTTTTCCTTGCTTTTTTATTTCTTCAAAAAGGCGTTTATGAGCTGCATCTCTTGCAGTATATATAGTTCCGGTTATTAAAACTTTATCTCCTTTTTTTATATTTAAATTATCAAAAATTGGTGCTTTTATTTCCATTTTCTACCCCTTTTAAAAAGTTATTTCTCTGTATCTTGCTGCATGACATTGAATATTTATAGCTACTGGTAAAGTAGCTATATGACATGGAAAATATTCAATTCTTACATCTAAAACCGTTGTTTTACCCCCAAATCCTCCGGGCCCTATATTTAATTTATTGAGCTCTTCTAACAGCTCCTCTTCAAGCTTTGCATATAAAGGATTTTTGTTTCTATTTCCAATAGGTCTTAAAAGAGCTTTTTTTGCAAGGGTAGGTGCATAATCAAAATTTCCTCCTACTCCTATTCCTATTATTAAAGGAGGACAGGGATTAGGCCCTGCATTTTTTACAGTTTCAATAACAAATTTTTTTAAACCTTCTACTCCATCTGCCGGTTTTAACATTTTTAAAACGCTCATATTTTCTGAACCACCGCCTTTTGGCATAAAGCCAATTTTTACATCTTTTCTTTTTGAAAAGTGAGTATGAATAATACACGGAGTATTATCTAAAGTATTTTTTCTTTCAAAAAGCGGATCACATACAATAGATTTTCTTAAATATCCTTCTATATATCCTTCCCTTGTAGCTTGCTCCAGGGCGATATCTAAAAGAGGTTTATTTTCAAGACTAAGAATGTAATTTTCAAAAGTAAAATATTCATAATATTTATTTATATCTTTTTTTGTATATTTTGAAACTAAGTTTTTTAAAGCTTCGTAATTTTTAAAATAAGATCTATCCTTTTCTAAAATTTCTAAAACTTTTTTAGAAACTTTATTTTGCTTTTTAAAACTTTCAAAAATTCTTTCTAAAATATCTTCTAAAGAACCTTCTAGAGAAAAATTTTCTGGAAGCTCCACAAAGAAAATTGCAAATCCGGTATCTTGACAAATGGGTAGACTTTCACTTCTTGCAATATCTGCGTTTTTTATCATTATATCTAAAACTTCTTTTGGAGTATTTTCGCTTTCTTTTTCTTTAGAAACTTTCAAACATTCATAAACATCCTTTGGTAAATCATAGCAAGTTTGTTTTACAAGCTCTTTTACCTTCTCTATAAGCTCTACCACATTAACTTTTTTTCCTTCCATTTTTCCCCTCGGTTATAAATTTACTTTTGATTTTAAGGTTTCTACAACTTTTCTAACGCTTTCTACACTTTTTCTCCACATTTTTCTTTCTTCATCATTTAAATCCAAAAGAATAACTTCTTCTACTCCATCTTTCCCTAAAATAACTGGAACACCTACGCAAAGTCCTTCAGCTTCATAATGCTTTCCAGCTTCACCTTCAAGATATACAGAGCAGGGCATTACTTTTCTTTTGTTTTGTAAAATTGCCGTGCTCATTTCGAAAATAGAAGCTGCTGGAGCAAAATAAGCACTTCCAGTTCCAAGTAAATTTACAATTTCAGTTCCACCTTTTCTTGTTCTTTCTACAAGCTCCTCTATTTCTTCATCTTTTAAAAAGAAGTTTAAAGGTAAACCTGCAATAGTAGAATATCTAACTAATGGAACCATGTCATCTCCGTGTCCTCCAATAACGGAAGCTTTTATATTTTCTACAGAAATTCCAGTTTTTTCTGAGATAAAGTAAGCAAATCGAGCAGAATCTAAAACACCAGCCATTCCCATTACTTGATTTTTAGGAAGATTTAAAGTTTTTACAGCAACATAAGTCATGATATCCAGAGGATTTGTAACAATAATTACTTTAGAATCTTTTTTTAAAACTTTATTTAAGTTTTCACAAACAGATTTTATTACCTCATAGTTTTTAAAAAGTAAGTCTTCCCGCGTCATACCAGGTTTTCTTGGAAAACCAGCTGTGACAATATAAAGATCGGAATTTTTAATATCTTCATAGGATGCAGTTCCATAAACTTTTGCTCCAAATTTTAAGATAGGAGAACTTTCCATAATATCTAATGCTTTTCCTTTGGCGGGACCTTCGTGAATATCAAGAAGATATATTTCATTTGCAAGTTCTTTCATAGCCATAATTAAAGCTAAAGTGGAACCTATATTTCCTGCCCCAATAATACTTACTTTTTTCATTCCTTCCTCCTATTTTATAAATTTTATAAAAATGTTGTAAAAATTTTGTAAAAATCTTACCATTTTTGAAAAGTTTTATAAAGAATTTGTCAGGTAAGCTTGGAATCTTATTTTAGGATTAAATTTTGTGCTAATGTTTCCTTTTTCAAAGGGAAGATATAGCACACGGCGCAAGCCGTTATAAACAAGAGCGTTATTGCGTGCTATTTATAAATATTACCTCAAGGAAAAACTATCCTGAAAAATTGTGTAAATATTGAAAATTAAGAACTTGTTACATTGTTTACACAATTTTTTCTTTTATCCCCTTATATGTTAGAATTTTAAATTATGAATAAAATATATTAAAAAGTAAAAAAACTTTTAGAGGTGAAAAATGATAGTAGGTAAATTTCCAGCTTATCGTCCTAGAAGACTTAGAAAAAATGAAAATATTAGAAGTTTAGTTAGAGAAACGCATATAACTATAGATGATTTAATTTATCCTATGTTCGTAGTTGAAGGAAAAGGCATAAAAGAAGAAATTCCTTCTATGCCAGGTCAATATAGATATTCTATAGATACTTTAGTAGAAAAAGTTGAAGAGGTAAAAGAACTTGGAATAAAAGCTATTATTTTATTTGGTATACCTAAACATAAAGATGAACTTGGAAGTGATTCTTTTAATGATGAGGGAATTATTCAAAGAGCGTTAAGGGCTTTAAAAGAAAATAAAAATACAAAGGATATGTATTTAATTACAGATGTATGTTTTTGCGAGTATACAAATCATGGCCATTGTGGATACTTAAATGAAAAAGGGGAAGTAGATAATGACGAAACATTAAAGCTTTTACAAAAACAGGTAGTTTCTCATGCCAAAGCAGGAGCAGATATGGTGGCTCCTTCTGGAATGATGGATGGAATGGTAAAAGCTATAAGAGAAGCTTTAGATAAAAATGGTTTTTCAGATATTCCTATAATGTCTTACTCTGTAAAGTATGCTTCAGCTTTCTATGGTCCTTTTAGAGATGCTGCGGAGAGTGCTCCGGCTTTTGGAGATAGAAGAAGTTATCAGATGGATCCTCCAAATAAAAGAGAAGCTTTAAGAGAAGCTGCTTTGGATATTGAAGAGGGAGCTGATATTTTAATGGTAAAGCCCGCTTTGTCTTATTTAGATATTATTTCCCTTTTAAGAGAAAACTTTTCCTATCCTATTGCAGCTTATAATGTCTCAGGTGAATATTCTATGGTAAAAGCTGCCGCTTTGAAAGGTTATATAGATGAGAAGAAAATTGTTTTTGAAATTCTAACTTCTATAAAAAGAGCTGGAGCAGATATGATTCTTACATATCATGCTTTAGATGTTGCAAAATGGTTAAAAGAGGGGTAATTTGATTATGAACATTGCTATTATAGGTGGCGGGATTTCTGGACTTTCTACAGCTTATTATCTTATAAAAAAAGCTAAGGAAAAGGGAAAGAATATAAAAATAACTATTTTTGAAAAGAAAGATAAACTAGGTGGAAAAGTAAACACCGAATACTATAATGGTTTTATAATCGAAAAAGGGCCAAATGGTTGGCTTTCCTCAAAAGAAGCTCCTACTAAACTTGCAAAGGAACTTAATCTAAAAATCATTGAAGCCAATAAAAATGCTCAAAAAAGATATGTTTTTTTAAACGGAAAGCTCATTAGAATTCCAGAAGATCCAATATCTTTTATACTTTCACAGGTTTTATCGTGGAAAGGAAAATTACGCTTAGCCTTAGAGCCTTTTATAAAACCTTCAAATAAAGAAGATGAAACCGTTGCAGAATTTATTATTAGAAGACTTGGAAGAGAAGCTTTAGATAAACTTTTAGATCCAATGATAGCAGGTATATTCGCTGGAAATCCCTTTAGGCTTTCTATTAGAAGTGCATTTCCAAAGGTTTGGGAACTTGAAAAAAAATATGGTTCTTTAATAAAGGGTATGCTTGCTTTAAAAAAGCAACGAAAAATAGAAAAAGCTTCAGCTGGACCAACGGGAAATCTTTTATCTTTAGAAAAAGGTCTTTATGAATTTATAACAGCTTTAGAAAACTTTTTAAAGGAAAGTGGAGTTCGTATCTTTTTAAACTCATCTTTACTTCCTTTGGAAAAAAGAGAAGGTAAATATATTTTAGAGGATAAAAATAATAATATAGAGGAAACTTTTGATAGAGTGATTCTTTCTTGTCCGGCTTTTGCAGCTTCAAAACTTGTTTCAAATATAGATAAAAGACTAAGTGAGCTCTTGCAAGAAATAAAATATACTCCTATTGCTGTTGTGGCCTGCGCTTTCAAAAAAGAAGATCTATATTCTGCAAAAGGCTTTAAAGAAGGCTTTGGTTTTCTTGTCCCTTATAAAGAAAAAAGAAATATCTTGGGAGTTTTATTTGATTCTTTAGTTTTTGAAAATCGAGCTCCAAAAGGATATGTACTTTTAAGAATTATGCTAGGGGGAGCAAGAAAACCTGAGCTAGTTTTAAGAGAAAAAAAGGAAATAGTGAAAATAGCTTTAAACGAACTAAAAGATATTTTAAAACTATCAAAGGATCCTATTTTTACAAGGTGTTATAGATATTTAAGAGGAATTCCCCATTATGAACTTTATCACCATAAACTTGTAGAAGAAATTTTTAGGTTAGGTAAAAAATATAACTTAAGCTTTTTATCTAATGCTTATGCTGGAGTAGCATTTGCAGATTGTATAAAAGCTGCTGAAAGTTTAGCAAATGAAATTCTTTAAATTTTTATTTTTCCTATTTTTCTTTTTTTTGATTCTTTTTGTTTTTTTATTTTTTAATCTTTTTAGAAAAACAGCTTATATTAGCTATATTGATATCCCCCCAACAAAGGGGGGATATTATCTTTTAAATTTAGAAAAAAATCTTTATAATTTAACAAAATTTGATTATTTTGTTTTGAAGTTATATATAAAATATTTTTATAGGAATAAAACAATAAAATTTGGAAAATATTTAGTAAATACCTCTTTAAATCCCTTTGAGTTTATAGATTATGTTTATTATTCCTATCCTTCTTTAGAAAAAATTACTATATATCCGGGAGATGATATATTTAAAATTGCTAAGGTTTTAGATAAGAAAAATATATGTAAAGAAAAAGAATTTTTAAATTTTGCTTTTGACAAATATTTTTTAAAAACTTTAACAGGAAAAGATATAATCTCGTTAGAGGGTTTTATAAAACCGGATACTTATACCTTTTCTTTATATGAAAATCCTAAAAATATAATATCTTATCTTTTTTCTTATTATGAAAAAAAGCTTTTTGAGTTTTTAAATAAACATAAAAAGCTCAAAGGCTACTTAAATGTTACAAATGAAACTTCCATTAAGGAATTAGATAGTAATAAGTTTAAAAAGCTTTATAACCTTATGAAAGTAGCTTCTTTGCTTGAGAAAGAAACTTCAAATTACACAGAAATGTATTTAATATCTTCGGTTATTTATAATCGTTTAAAAATTCATATGCCTCTGCAGCTTGATCCAACTTATTTTTATGAAAAAAAGTTTGAAAAATATAAAAAAAAGCTGGGTATAGAAAACAAAAATATAAGCTTTAATACCTATAAGATATATGGCTTACCTATAACCCCTATTTCCACTTTTAAATTAAAAACTCTTTTACCTGCAGCTTTTCCAAAAAAAACAAATTACCTGTTTTTTGTAAAAAAAAGTAAAACTTCCCACGCTTTTAGTACTTCTTATAAAATTCACCTTGAAAATGTAAAAAAGTATTATAGAAAGAAAAGTTTCAATCCCTAGGGAGGCATCTTTCTTTGGTTTACCGAATTATTTTAAAAGGAAAATCTATCTTATTGAAATCAGATATAGATTTAAAAATAGGTACGCGTATTCTTATAAAAAATAAAAAGAAGGAAAAAATTGGTTTAGTTTTCAAAAAAGAAAAAAAGGATGGAAATAGTTTTGAATTTGAAATTTTGGATAATGAACCTCTTTATGAAGAAAGTGAACTTCAAATAGTAGATACTTTAAAAGATCTTTATCAAATTCCTTATAACATTATTTTTCAAAATATATTTCCAAAAGAGCTTTTTTTAACAAAAGAAGGTTCTTTAAGGAAAGTAAATTTAAAAAATATATATATTTTTCCTAACTTAAATGCTGATATATCTATTTTTACAAAAAAACAAAAAGAAGCCTATCTTTTTTTAAAGGAAGAAGGTAAAGTTTTAAAAAAAGAATTTTTAAAAAAATATTCTTTAAGTCTTTTAAAAAATTTAGAAAAAAAAGGTGCAATTTTTATAAAGGAAGAAGATAAAGTTTACGAAGGTTTAAAAGATATAAAGGAAAGTGTAAGTATAAAATCTTATTTAGAAGATAAAAACATAAAAGTTCTTATTGGAAATTATTTAAAAATATTTGAAAGCTTTTTATTTGAGGCTTTAAATGAAAATAAAAATTTCCTTTTTATTTTTCCAGATATTATAAGTGCTCATCATAATTTTGAAAAATATAAAAATATATTAAAAAATAAACTTTTTTTATATTCTCGTTTACTTTCTTTGGGAGAACGTCAAAATACTATAAAAAAACTTACAACGGAAACGGGAAAAATCCTTTTTACTACACCTTTTGGATCCTTTTTACCTATAAAAAATTTAGAAAAAATTTTCATTTTCGAAGATGAATCTCCCAATTATATTCAAAAAAAATTTCCTTATTTAGACTATTTTTTAGTGTCCTATTTAAGATCAAAATATAGAGGTATAGATATAAAAATAATTTCATCCTCTCCAAAGCTTACAAATTACTACTTTTTTTTAAAAGATAGTAAAGTTGAGGAAATTGAATTTAGGGAGGAAAAAAGAAAGATATCTTTTATAGATTTAAAAAAAGAAAAAAATTTAGGAAAAACAGCTTTAATTTCAAAGTCTGTTTTAAAATTAATTTCTTTAGCTTTAAAAAATAGGGAAAATTTAATTATTTTTTATAATAAGAAAGGATATGATACTCATATAGTTTGCCCTGAATGTGGAAAATTTCCTAAATGTAATGCATGTGGAATTCCACTTGTATATAGTAGGAAACTAGATATTTTATTTTGTCCAGTATGTAAAAAGAAATATAAAAAGGTTGAAGTTTGCCCTAACTGTAAAGTGAACTTAAAATTTTATGGAGTTGGTATAGAAAAGGTTTATGATTTTTTAAAAAGAAAATTTAATTTAAAGGATAAAGATATTTTAATTTTCGAAAGTTTTCTTCTAAAAACTAAAGGAAAACTTGAAAATCTTTTAAGATCTTTAAAAGAAGCTAAGATAATTTTATCGGTTTATAATTACTTTCTATCAAGTTATTTACCCAATTTTAAATATGGTATTTTCCTTTTAGGGGAAAAAAGTATATACTCAAATTCTTATGAATATTTTGAAGGTATTTACAATGCTATAAAAAGTGCCTTTTATAAAGTTGATAGGCTCTATATTCAAACTTTCTTTCCAAGATTATATCCTTTTAAATATTTAAATGAACCTTATGAAAAATTTTTTTCAGAGGAAATTTTATTTAGACAGGAAAAAGAATTTCCACCCTATCTTATAGATATAGATATATTTTATTATTTTAAAGAGGATGAAATAAATAAAGTCAAACAATTTTCAAAAGAATTTTTAGAACCCATTTTAACTTATATAAAAAAATATTCTCAGGTTGATAAATATTCTATTCCTAAACAAAATGAGTATTTTATATACTATCAAAAGGTGTTTTTCGAAAAGAAAAATTTAAGACTTATAACCTCTTATTTATTTTCTCATCTAAACAAATTCAAAGATATTAGGATCTTATATAAATTAAATAATCCTATTTTAGCCCTTTAATTCTTGGAAAAATTAATTTTGTGCCTATATTTAATTTTAGATAATAAAAATTTTATTTGGAGGGGGCGTTAAAATGCCAAGAATTTATGGAAAGGTAGAATCTCCAAAGGATATTTCAAGAATTAATTGCATTATTAGAGATGAAATGTTAATTGTGGATTCCCCAGAAAAATTATTAGAATTAAAAAAGCGCTCAGATTATTTATGTACCTTAACCTTTTCCCCATTTTGGAAAAAAAAGTTTGGACCTATGATTGAATCTTTAAGAGAAGTTGCTTTAGAAGAAAATAGAGTAACTACTCGTCTTGCAAATTATATTGCAAAATATCATGGTTGGGACAAAGAATTTCATGCTTGGGGTGAAGGAAAAGTAAAAAATGAGGAAGAAATTCAAAAAGAACTTGAAGAATTACCTGAAGAAATAATAAAAGAAATTCAAGAAACAGCACATTCTTTGGAGCTTACTCCAGAAATTTTAGAAAAGCTTAGAGAAAGTTTTTGTGATATTAGAAAAGCAATGGTAATGGTAAAGGATTTAGATGAGCTTAAAAAACTAAAAAGACAATCGGATTTACTTGTGGCTATTACCCATCTTCCAGATTTCAAAGAGCGCTTTGAGGATGTTTATGACAAGATCGAAGAGCTTGTAAAAAAGGAAGAAGAAAGAGTTGTAACTTTAGCAAATATTATTTCTGAAGTTAATGGATGGAAAGCAAGCTTTGAACCGTGGTCCGAAGCTGAAGTTGAGGGATCTTTAGAAGAATATATTCAAAGACTCTTAGAAGAAGAAGAAAAAGCAAGCAAATATATTCCTACCGAAGCAAAGTATAAGTACGGAGCTGTTACAATTTGGCTTGTTTATAAACATCCAAAAAGAAATAGATATTATGCAAAAAGAGTATATTTACCTTTAACTGCAAGGGATATTGTTATAGAAGGTCCCGGAGTATTTAAAAATAGATTTGGAAAAGAAGTTTATGGGGTAAGACTTGTTTATAAGATAAGACTTTCTCCAACAAAAATAAAGTTAAGAGGAAAAGAAATAGAACTTCCAGAAAGATGGGTAAAGAGATACAAAGTAGTTCCTCTTCCAGAAGGTGTTACTGAGGTAGAAATTAAAGAAGAAAAACCGGAATTTGCTTATCCTGTAAGTTAATTTTTGAGCCCCCGCTTTGGGGGCTTTATTGTCAAAATATATTAGGAGTTTATTTAAGAGAAATATATTCTTTTTTAATAGGGAAATCTCTAAATTCTAAAATTGAAGAAAGTTTACAAAATCTTAAACCTATAATCCACTAATCTTACCTTATATTTTTCAACATCTTTTAAATCTATATCCTCTATTGAAAAAAATGCACTTCCAGAGCCGCTTAAGGTAAATTTTTTAAAGTTGTTTGTAAGTTTTTTTAACTCTCTTATAGAAGGTATATCAA